>JBCCAW010000509.1:0-4413 GCA_039814655.1 Myxococcota bacterium
CGCCCCGTTTCGCGGCGGTGCGAAGCTACCTTCGGGCGCCCTTCGTCGGCGGCGCCTTCGCGGATACGGAGGCTGAGGTCGGGAGCGAGGTCGAGATCGACGACTCGCTCGCGGAGCGGGGCGCCGACGGCGTCGTCGTCGTCGCGAGCCAGCGCGCGCTTCCCGAGCTGCCGCCCTACCTCGTCGCGGCGGGGGCCCCGGACGCGCCCGCGGCACGGTCCGCTCCGGCCGCTCCAGCCGGCGGGCCGGGTCCCGGCGCGGCCGGGTCCTCGCGGACGGGACCGAGCGCCGAGCCGCCGCGCTGGATCGCCGATGTCCAGCACCTCGAGAGCCGTCTGCGCGCGTGCGGCGCCGAGCTCCGCACGTCGCGCGGTGAAGCCCAGCGCCTCGAGGGCCTGGTGCGAGACCTCGTCGAAGAGCTGAGCGAGCACCAGCGAGGCCGCCGTGGCCCGGAGCCCTGGCGGGGGCTGCATCCTCATCCTCCCGCGGCCTTGCTCTCCCCTGCGCGCCCCTCCGAAGCGCACGACGCCGAAGCGATGGACGGGCTCGGCCGGGCGCTCGCGGAGAGCCGAGGCCGCGCACGAGGTTTGGCCGCGCGCCTCGCCGAGGTGAGCGAGCTTCGCGCGTCGGCGGAGGCCCGAGCGGCGCTGCTGACAGCCGATCTCGAGGCCTCCACGGAGGCGCGGCGTCGCGCCCTGGCCTCCCTCGAGGAGACCCGCGAGGAGCTCGAGCTCGCGATGATCAAGGCCCGCGGAGCGCCGACGATGCTCGGGCATGGCGCGCCCGATCGCGTCGACGCGCTGGTGCCGTCCGAACAGCGGCTCTCCGCGCGGGTCAGCGCGCTCTCCGGGCAGCTGGTGGCGGCCGGGGACCTCCTGCGCGTCGCCGAGGACGACCGGGACCGGGCCCGGGCCGAGACGCTCCGGCTCACGGCGCACCTCAGCGCGGCGGAGACGCGCCTCGAGGGCCAGCGGCTGGGTTTTGAGCGGCGCATCGCCGAGCTCTCGGCGGCGGCGCCTTCCGCAGACGCACCGTCCGTAGACGCACCGTCCGCAGACGCACCGTCCGCAGACGCACCGTCCGCAGAGGCACCGTCCTCGGAGACCCGGTCCCGGAAGGTACCGCGCGCGAAAGGCCCGGACCCGGATGAAGCCGCGCGCGACCGGGCACGCCTCCGCGTCGAGCTCGCGCGGCTCCGCGGCGAGCGCGAGGGCCTGGCCCTACGCCTCCGCGACGTCGAGGCGGCCGAAGGACTCCGGCAGCAGCGCCGGGGCGAGGCCGTCGGGCTCGCGAGCCAGCTGGCCGACGCCCAGGCGCAGCTCGCGGCCCGGGACGGTCTCGTCGCACGCCTTCAGCGTGATCTCGCCGCCGAAGAGCAGGCCGTGCGCGCCGCGGACGCGAGTCAGGACCGGCTCCGGGACGAGATGGCGCGCCTTCGCGAAGCCGTGGTCGCGGCCTCCGGCGCCGTCGACGCCAAGGAGAGCGCGGAGCGCCGGTCCCAGGTGCTGCAAACGGAGCTGACCGCGGCCCTCGCGCGCGCTGGCGCCGTCGAGGTGCGCGCGGAGCGCGTGACCGAACTGGAGCGGCAGCTGGCGCAGGCCCGGGAAGGCCTGGCGGGGGCCGAGCGCATGAGCGGCGAGCTGGCCGAGCTGCGCGAGCGCGTGGCCGAAGGGGAGCGGCTCCTGGCACGGGCCGAGGAGCGCGAGGCCGCGGGACGCCATGCGCTCGCCGAGTCGCGCGCGCTCCTGCTCTCGCTCCGCGAAGGGCGCGGCGCGGCGCCGGAGAGCGGGCGCACGGCGACCGGTGCGGTCGAGCCCGGCGCGTCGCTCGCGTCGCAGCTCCGCACGCGGGACGCGGCGCTGGCGGAGGCGCGGGCGCGCGCGGGAGCCGTCGAGCGTGACCTCGATGCGGTGCGCGACGTCTTCGCGGAGACCCGGGCCGGGCTGGAAGAGCTCCTCGGACGGGCGACGACCCGGGGCGACACGGCGGCCGCGGAGCGGCTCGGCGAGCTCCTCGAAGCGCTCGGCCGTCGCTGAAGCGGGTCCGGGGCGGCGGAGCCTGCCGGCTCAGTCGTCTTCGCGGCCAGCGCCCTGGGCACCGCACGCGCAGCGGGCCGCCCCGGCGGCGGCACCCTCCGCCTCGCGCCTGGCTGCGCGGCAACGTGCCTCCACGTCGGCGTCGCCCGGAGCACGGCGACAGAGCGCTTCAGCCGCCTCCTGGGCTTCGCTCGGCGCATCGCAGGCGTCGCGGCACGGGCCCACGCAGGCCGCGTGCAGCGCACGGTCGAGGCGGGCTTCGTCCTCCTGCACGCGTTCGAAGGTCGCGTCGGCCGCGGGGCGCCCGCGCGCGCAGCCGAGGGTGAGGGCGACGAGCAAGAAGAGACGCCACATGCCGCTTTCCCCTATGATGTGAAGGAACGCGCCGCAAGGCCGGATGCGGGCACGCGACCTCGAGGGCGGGTGTTCGCCTCGGCCCCGGAACGTTGACGTCGGCGCCCTCGCTGGCTACCGCCGCAAAGCCCCCGATGCCTCTGGTCCAACATGCCCTCCGCGAGTTTCACATGAAGCTCGTCTACTACGGCCCCGGGCTGGGTGGGAAGACGACCAACCTCGAGCACATTCACCAGCAGACGCGCCCGGACCGCCGCGGGAAGCTCATCTCGCTCATGACCGAGTCGGAGCGGACGCTCTTCTTCGACCTGCTGCCCCTCGAGCTCGGGTCCTTCAAGGGCTACCGCGTGCGCCTTCACCTCTGCACCGTTCCGGGGCAGATCGCGCTCGATACGACGCGGCAACTGGTGCTCCGGCACGTGGACGGTGTGGTCTTCGTCTCCGACAGTCAGCCCGGGCGCGGCGGGGACAACGCGGAGAGCTTCCGCAACCTGGAGACGAACCTGCGCCTTCAGGGTGATGACGTGGCGCGCATGCCCCTCGTGCTCCAGTTCAACAAGCGCGACCTGCCCGGTGCGCGGCCCGTCGAAGAGCTGCGAGAGGAGCTCGCGGTGGGGCGCTCGGTACCGGAGGTCGAGGCCAGCGCCGTCCGCGGCGTGGGCGTCTTCGAGACTCTCAAGGCCATCACCAAGGCCGCACTTCACCGCGTCGGCACGCCGGACTCCCTTCCCGAGGGCCAGGTCGAGTCGATGCGCCCACCCGCAGACGACGTGCCAACGGACCGCCATCGCGCCGAGCCGGAGGCTCCATGAGCACGGCGGTCGCCGTCGCCTGGCGCGGCGACACGCTGGCCGTCGAGGAGGCCGCGCTCCCGGAAGCGCATGGAGCCCGGGGCCTTCGCCTTCCGCGCGTGCACGAGGGCACGGCCGCCAGCGCAACGCCCCTCGGAACCCTCGAAGCCCTCGGTGACGTGCTCCGGGAGTCCCTCCTTCTCCGGGCCGCGGTCGGCGCCGAGGGGGAGCGAGCGCTGCAGGGCGCCGTGACCTTTCGCCCCCGGGCGGCGCTCCTCCGGGCCTGGCGCGAGGGCCGGCAGGTGCTCAGCCCGGCGCTCGCTGCGGTGCTGCGCGGGAGCCTCATGGCGCCGCGTGCGCCCCTGGGCGCGCTTCGCCACTGGGAGGTGGCTCCCGGCGTGCGCATGCGCCCCTACGAAACGCCGACGCTGCCGCCTGCGACGCACACGAACACCTTCTTGCTGGGCCCGGAAGGTGGCGAGCTGCTGCTCGTGGAGCCAGCGCCGCCGGGTGACGCCGCGGCGGACGACCTGGTCCGCTGGGCGGCGACCCATGGCCGGCTCGTGGGCCTCGCGCTCACGCACCATCACGTGGACCACGTCGGCGCCGCTGAAGCGCTCCGGGGGCGCCTCGGCCTTCCGCTCTTCGCCCACGCCGCGACGGCGGAGCGCCTCCGGGGAAGCGTGACCGTCGACCGGACGCTCGTCCCCGGCGAGGTGCTGCGCCTGGCGGGCCCGGACCCCGCGCGCGCCGACGACCACCAAGCCATCGAGGCGCTCTTCACGCCGGGGCACGCCCCCGGGCATCTCTGTTTCCGCGACGTGGCGAGCGGCGTCACGCTCGTCGGGGACATGGTCGCCGGCGTCGGCACCATTCTCGTGGAGCCTCGCGATGGCGACATGCGCGCGTATCTCGAGAGCCTCGAGGCCCTGCGGCAGCTTGGGCTCACGCGTTTGCTCCCCGCGCACGGCGGGGTGCTCGCGGATCCCGAGGCCGTGCTCGCGCGCTACGTGAGCCACCGCCTGGCGCGGGAGGCGAAGGTGCGCCGTGCGCTCGAGGCCGCGCAGGCGGCCGGAGCGACCCCCGCGACCGCTTCCGCGCTGGTGCCGGCCGCCACGGTGCGGCCCATCACCTTGACGGAGCCCTTGTCCGCGGCGACGAGGCCCGAGATGTGTCGGATCAGCGTCGACTTGCCGGAGCCCGAAGCGCCGATCAAGGCCACCATCTCGCCC
>JBCCAW010000227.1:0-8713 GCA_039814655.1 Myxococcota bacterium
AGCCTGCTCGGCGGCGGCGGCGCGCTCGGTGGCGGCACGCTCGGGAGCGGCGGCGCGCTCGGCGGCGCGGGCGGAGCCGATCCCATGGCGTCCATGCAGAGCGCCATGCTCGAGTTCGTCACGGCCCACGAGGTGGCGCACCAGTGGTGGCATGGCCTCGTGGGCAGCGACGCGCGGGCGCACCCCTGGGTCGACGAGTCCCTCGCGCAGTTCTCCGCCGTGCAGTACGTGCGCGAGCGCCACGGACCTTCCCGCGCCCGGGAAGAGGCCGAGCGCCAGGTGGCGGCGAACTACCACATGATGCGCCTGAGCGGCGGAGCCGACGGCGCCGTGGACCGGCCCGTCGCGGCCTTCGGGGGCGAGCTGGCCTACGCGGGGCTGGTCTACGGCAAGGGCCCCTTCTTCTACGAGCGCGCCCGCGCCCGCATGGGCAACGGGCCCTTCTTCCGCGCGCTCCGCGGCTACGTCAGCGCGAACCGCTTCCGCACCGCGGGCCCCACGGACCTCCGGGACCGGCTCGCCCGGGGCCGGCCGCCCATCGCCCGCCTCGCCCGGCGCTGGCTCGACGAGGCCCACGGTGACGCGGACCTCGGACGGCCCTCACCCGCGAGGCTCCTCCAGGGCTTCCTCGGCCCGGGCGTCGACCTGCCGCCGGAGCTCGATGGGCTGCTCCAGGGCCTCGGCGGCATGCTCGGCAGCGACACGGCGGGATCGCCCGGTGGCACGGGCTCCGGGGCGGACCTCCAGCAAGCGCTTCGCGCGCTTCAGGGCCTCTAACGCGGCCCCGGCGGACCGCAACGCGTTTCACTTTTTCCGGCGTAACTCACCGGAAACAGAGCGCTCTTCGCCGAAACCGCCGTTTTCGGTCTCCGGTGCGGGTCCGGTTCACCGCGGGTCAGGGGCCGCTCGGCGGCCGATCCGATCGGCTCACCCGAAAGGCCCCGGTGGCCTGCCCGGCCATTGCTAGGCCTAGCTCGGCCTCGCGCGCGCGCGGCCCGAGCTTTTATGACCACGACCCCTCCCAAGGCTGCGACGCAGCTCCGCTCCACCTACGACGTCGTCGTCGTCGGTGCTGGACCGGCCGGTACGGCTACCGCCGCCGGCTACGCCCGCCGCGGGGCCACGGCGCTCCTCGTCGAGGCCAACCCCAAGGCCGCCGGTCGTTTTGCCGGCGAGTGGATTCACCCGAGCGGCGCGCGCATCCTCCGCGACCTCGAGCTGACGCCGCACGCGGAGACCGCCGAGCACCCGGCCTGTCGCGGCTTCGCGGTCTTCCCGGACGACGGCAGCGAGCCCGTGCGCCTGGACTACGACACGCCCGACGGCGTCATCGGCTTCAGCTGCGAGCACGGCGATCTGGTGCGCCACCTTCGGCGCCAGGCCGCGGAGATCCCCGGCCTCGACTACCTGCCCCTCGCGCGCGTCGTCGGCATCGAGGGCGAGGACGTGCGCATCCAGCGCAAGGGCCAGGACGAGCTTCGCGTCCGCGCCGGCGTCATCGTCGGCGCTGACGGGCGCTCCTCGGTCGTGCGCAAGCACCTCCGCGGCGACGAGCCCGCCGACGTGGTCAGCCACATGGCGGGCCTCACGCTCAAGGACGTGGAGCTGCCCTTCGAAGGCTACGGCACCGTGCTCCTCGGCGGACCGGGCCCCGTGCTTCTCTACCGCATCGCGCCGAACGTCGTGCGCGCCTGCATCGATCTGCCCGTCAGCCAGCCCGGCGCCCGCCGCGACGCGCGCTACCTCTGGGAGGCCTTCCGCCTCCGCTTCCCGGAGAAGCTCCGCGGCGCCTTCCGCAGGGCCCTCGAGACGGAGAAGCTCGTCTGGGCCTGCAACCGCTTCTTCCCGCGGGCCTTCTACGGCAGCAGCAACATCGCCCTCGTCGGCGACGCCGTGGGCTTCTACCACCCGCTCACGGCCAGCGGCATCACCGTCGGCCTCAAGGACGGCAAGGCGCTCTACGAGTCGCCCAAGGTCGGCGACTACCACCGCAACCGCGAGCCCGAGAGCTACGTGCCCGAGCTCCTCTCCAATGCGCTCAACCAGGTCTTCGTGCGCGAGGACGAGAGCGCCGCGGCCATTCGCACCGCGGTCTTCGAGACCTGGCGCAAAAAGCCGAGCGAGCGCGACCGCACCATGCACATCCTGGCCGGCGACGAGGTGCGCCTGCCGGAGTTCGCCAAGGCCTTCGTGAAGGTGGCCGGCCAGGCCATCACCGAGACGCTCACGCGGCGCCCCACGGCCAGCGTCCCCGGCGACATCGCCGCCTTCATCGAGTGGGCCCAGTGGCCCGCGGCCACGGCCATGCCCGCCATGCTCCGCCGGCGCATCCGGAGCGCGAGCTCGGCGCTCCACCCCATGCAGGGCATCAAGATTCGCCCCGCGTCGCCGGACTTCGGTGACGCTCTCGAGGGCGCCAGCACCATCGAGCTCGACGTCGACGCGCTCCTGGCCAAGGTCGCGCCGGACGAGGATCTGACTGCGCACACGCCGGCGCATCACGCGGCCGACGCGCTCGCCACCAGCGTTCGCGAAAAGCGCGAGCTCGGCCGGCTGCGCCAGGATTTGAGCGCGCTGGTCCACCTCACGCCGGAGACCCCCGCGGACCGGCGCGAAACGGCCCGCGCCCTCGCGGCGCTCAAGCAGGCGCACCAGGGCCTCGAGGCCGCCACGGTGGCCCAGGCGCAGGCGGGCCTCGCGCGCGCCACGCGCCTCGAGCAGCGCAAGGACGGGGCCTTCGGCGTGTCCTTGGCCCACACGGCCTTCGGCCTCGAGACCCTCGTCTTTGCCGGCGTGCCCACCTTCGACCCGGCCATTCGCCGCGCCGTGCGGGCGCTGGCTGCCGGCCAGCACACCGACGGGAGCTGGGGCGACGCGCTCACCACGGCGCTCGTCGCCCGGGCCATCTTCACGAGCGAAGTGGCGCTCTTCGATGCCGCCGAGCGGGGCCTCGCCACGCTGGAGGCCGCGAGCTTCCTCGGCCCGGAGGCCGGTGAAGCCCTTGCCCTCTACCGTGACCTCCGCACGCAGCGCCTCGTGCCGCCCAAGGCCCGCCGCAAGGCGCCCAAGGTCGTGCCCGGCAAGCCGAACGACGCGGACCTCGCCTACTGCAAGGACGCGCTCCTCGCCGTGAGCCGCACCTTCGCCCGGCCCATTCAGATGCTCGAGGAGCAGCTCCAGACCGCCGTGATGTGCGGCTACCTGCTCTGCCGCATCGCAGACACCATCGAGGACCACGACGGCTTCACCGTGGCCGAGCGGGACGAGCGCTACGCGCTTTGGCTCGAGGCCCTCGTGCGGTACCGGGAGCGCCCGGACCACGCGGCCGTGCGCGCCTTCGAGGCGAGCTTCGAGGGCATCGACGGCGTGCCCGCGGAGATGGAGCTCGCCATGCAGACATCCACCGTGCTCCGCGTCTTCGCCACGCTCCCGGACGGCATGCAGGTCAAGACGCTCCGCTGGGTCGCCGAGATGACCCGCGGCATGCAGCTCTACAGCCACCGCGTGCCGGCCCACGACGGCATCGCCGCGCTGCACACCGTCGAGGACCTCGAGCGCTACTGCTACTTCGTCGCCGGCACCGTGGGCCACATGCTCACGGACCTTTTCGTCGAGGCCTTCGGCGAAGAAGGCGGCGCCATGGAGCTCGGGCTCCGCAAGGACGCCGAGGCCTTCGGCGTGGGGCTCCAGCTCGTGAACATCCTGAAGGACGTCACGGACGACCGGGAGCGCGCGGTGAGCTTCATTCCCCGCGTGGCCACCGAGGAGAAGGGCCTGCCCATCGGTGACCTCACGGACCCGGCCAAGCGCGAGGTCGCCCATGCGTCCGTGGCGCCCATCTTCGACCGCGCCGAGGACCGGCTCCGCCGGGCCCTCGAGTACACGCTCTCCATTCCCGCCGACCAGGTGGCCGTGCGCCTCTTCTGCCTCCTTCCGCTCTGGATGGCGGCGCGGACGCTGGTGCACGCGCGCGGCAACGACGCGATGTTCACGGCCGGCCAGAAGGTGAAGATCAGCCGCGCCGAGGTCGAGCAGCTCATCGCCGAGTGCGTGGCCAACGCCCGCGACGACGTCGCGCTCCGCAACGGCTACGCGCAGCTCTGGCAGGCGCCGGCCGTGGGCCCGCGCCCGGCCGCCACGGTGCATTGATCGCCGCCGTCCACTGACCGCAGGACACTTCATGACCACCAAGCCCATCCTGGTTACCGGCGCCGCCGGTCACGTCGGCGCCAACGTGCTCCACCGCCTCGTGGCGGACGGCCACCGCGTGCGCGCCTTGCTCCGCGAAGGCGAGAGCGACGAGAGCGTGCGCGTGCTCGAAGAGAGCGGCGTGGAAGTCGAGCGCGCCGTCGGCGACCTCCGCGCCCCGGAGACGCTTCGGCCCGCGCTGCAGGACTGCCGCGCCATCGTGCACGTCGCCAGCATGGTCTCGACCATCGACGGCACGCCGGAGCACCGGCGCACCATTTACGAGACGAACGTCATCGGCACGCGCCATCTCTTGCGCGAGGCGAAGGCCGCCGGCGTCGAGCGCACGGTGGTCACGAGCAGCTTCAGCGCCGTGGGCTACGACCTCGACGAGCCGAGCATCCCGGCGGACGAGACCTTCGCCTTCTACCCGTTCCACCGCGCGATGCCCTACGAGCGCTCGAAGGTCCTGCAGGAGCAGGAGGTGCTGAAGGCCGTGGTCGACGGCCAGGACGCGCTCATCGTCACCTCGACGGCGGTGGTCGGCGGCCACGACTACTTCCCCTCGCGCATGGGCCGCACGCTGGCGCGCTTCGCCAACGGCAAGCTCAACGCCTACGTGCCCGGCGGCTTCGAGTTCGTGGCGGCCCAGGACATCGCCGACGGCCACGTGCGCGCGCTGGAGAAGGGCCGCGCCGGTCAGAAGTACGTCATCGCGACGCAGTTCATGACCCTCGACGACATCTTCGACATCTTCGAGGAGCTCACGGGTCAGCCGCGCCCGGCGCTGCGCCTGCAGCCCGAGGTGATGCTGCCCATCGCCGAGGTGATGAGCGCCTTCATGACGCGCTTCCGCCCGAAGACGCCGCAGCTGCTCACGCCCGGGGCCATTCGCCGGCTGAAGCTCCGGCGCCACGCGGACACGAGCAAGGCCCGGACCGAGCTCGGCTTCACGCCCTCGCGCATCGAGCAGGCCTTCGCCGAGGCCTACGCCTTCCACCACGGCCGCGGCGCCATCAGCAACCCGAACGCCAAGGCGCCGCCCGCCGAGGCCGTGGCCGCCGTGACGGCGAAGCCCCGCGCCACGCCGGCCCCCGGCGCGACCCCGATTCACGCCTGAAGAGGCGCCCGAGACGAACCATGAGCCGTATCTACACGCGCCCCCCGACGCCGCCGCCTTCCTTCGACGAGGCGAAGAACACGCGCCAGAAGGTCCGCTCCGCGGGCCTCGATCCCAACTACTGGTACCCCGCCGAGCAGGCGAGCGCCCTCAAGAAGGGCGAGGTGAAGGAGATCACCTTCTGGAAGCGGAGCATCGCGCTCTTCCGCGGAGAAGACGGCCAGCCTCGCGCCATCGAAAACCGCTGCGCGCACCGGCAGCTCAAGCTGACCACGGGCCACGTGAGCGGCTGCAACGTCGTCTGCCCCTACCACGGCTGGACCTACGACGGCGACGGCAAGGTCGTCGACATTCCGCACACGCTCTTCGGCAAGAAGTTCCCGAAGTTCAAGGTACCGAGCGTGCCCGTGCGCGAGAAGTACGGCCTCGTGTGGTTCTGGCCCGGCGACCCGGAGCGCGCGAGCGAGCGCGACGTGCCGCACCTTCCCGAGCTCGAGCCCGGGCCCGACCAGTGGACCTGCGTTCCCGTCGACGTGACGTGGAAGGCGCACCACTCGATGATCATCGACAACGTCTCGGACTTCACGCACGCCTACCTGCACAAGCGCTTCCGGCCCTTCACGGACGCGGAGCTGCTCGGCTTCGAGACCGTCGGCGACACGGTGCTGCTCCAGTACGACACGAAGGTCGGCACCGGGCCCATCAGCGGCAAGTTCGTCAACCGGAAGAAGATCGACACCAACCACATGAAGCTCGGGTACGAGTACCCGTTTCAGTGGTCGAACACCGACGACCAGATCAAGCACTGGCTCTTCGTCGTGCCCATCGATGAGCGCACCACGCGCAGCTTCTTCTTGTTCTGCTTCAAGGCGCTGCAGGTGCCCGGGCTCGGCGTCGACATCCCGAAGCCGCTCATGGGCCGCTTCATGCGCCTGGCGAACGAGGTCATCGTCAAGCCGCTCCTCCAGGAGGACGGCGAGGCGGTGGAGGCCGAGCAGGAGGGCTGGGACGCCCACTGGGAGGCGCCGCTGGCCGAGCTGAACCCGGTCGTGAAGGAGTTTCAGGCGCTGACGATTCGGAAGTGGGAGGAGTACCTCGCCACGCAGAACCTGACGCCCTTGAAGAAGAAGCCGGCCGCCCTGGACGCCGGCGTGGAAGCTGGAGCCGGACGATGAACGCCAACGTAGAGCGTCACTCGCACGTCGAGGTCAGCGTGCCCGAGCGCACCTCCCGCATCCCGGGCTTTTACAAGCTGGACGTCGATGACCGGCATGGCGAGCTCGCCCAGCGCTTCGGCCTCGACGCGAGCGAGCTGGCCATCCTGAAGGACGGAAGCCGCCTCGGCGTGGAGCGCGCGGATAAGATGGTCGAGAACTGCGTGGGCGTCTTCGGGCTGCCCATCGGCCTCGGCCTCAACTTCCGCATCAACGGCCGGGACTACGCCGTGCCCATGGTCGTCGAGGAGCCGAGCGTGGTGGCCGCCGTGTCGAACATGGCGCGCACGGTGCGCAAGGCCGGCGGCTTCGAGGCCGACGCGGATCCCTCGCTGATGATCGGCCAGGTGCAGGTGCTCGACGTGGCCGACCCGGCCGCCGCCGTGGCCCGCCTCGAGGACGCCAAGGAGGCGCTCCTCGACAAGGCCAACGCCGTGCATCCGAACATGAAGCGCCGCGGCGGTGGGGCTGTGGACCTCGAGCTGCGCACCTTCGGCGCGCCGTACCCGATGCTGGTGGTGCACCTGCTCATCGACTGCGGCGAGGCCATGGGCGCCAACGCCGTGAACTCCATGGCCGAGGGCATCGCGCCCATGGTGGCCGAGCTCACCGGCGGGCGCGTGAACCTGCGCATCCTGTCGAACCTGGCGGACAAGCGCTGCGCTCGCGCGCGCTGCCGCATCCCCTTCATGCACCTGGCCGGCAACGGCTACAGCGGCGAAGAGGTGGCCCGCGGCATCGCCGAGGCCTACCAGTTCGCCGCCGTGGACCCCTACCGGGCCGCCACGCACAACAAGGGCGTGATGAACGGCATCGACGCCGTAGCCATCGCCACGGGCAACGATTGGCGCAGCGTCGAGGCCGGCGCGCACGCCTTCGCGGCCCGCGACGGGCGCTACACCTCGCTCACCAGGTGGTGGTGCGAGGACGGGCATCTTTGCGGCTTCATCGAGCTGCCCATGGCCGTGGGCGTGGTCGGCGGGAGCACCGGCGTGCACCCGACGCTCCGCGTGATGCGCAAGATTCTCGGCGCGCCGACGGCGGCGGAGCTCGGCATGGTGATGGCCGCCGTGGGCCTTTCGCAGAACCTGGGCGCGCTCCGGGCGCTCGCGACCGAGGGCATTCAGCGGGGCCACATGAGCCTGCACGCGCGCAGCGTGGCCCTGGCCGCGGGCGCCGAGGGCAGCGACGTGGACTGGCTGGCGGCGGCGCTCATCGAGAGCGGCCAGATCAAGGTCGATGTGGCGCGGACTCTCCTCGCCCGCGGTCGCATGAGCGCGTGACGCAGCTCGGTCCGGCGAGCGCCCCGGCGCTGCATGGCATCGCGGCGGAGCCGCAGGTGGAAGCGGCGCTTCGAAAGGGCGCCGCGTTCCTCGTCGCGCAGCGGCGAGACGACCACGCCTGGGAGGGCGAGGTCGTCTGGAACCCCATGCTCGCGAGCCAGTACCTCATCGCGATGCACGTGATGCAGCGAGATGTCGGTGCCTCGCGGCGCGCCGCGTTCCGGCGCCAGCTCGAGGTGGAGCAGCTCGCGGACGGCCTCTGGGGCATGCACCCGCACGGCGACTCGTCGCTCTACGTGAGCACGCTGGCCTACGTGGCCGGGCGCCTGCATGGCATCGCGGCGGACGACCCGCTCTTCGCCGCCGCGCGCCGGCTCTTCGCCCGCGAGGACGTCACGGCCATTCCCACCTGGGGCAAGGCCTGGCTGGCCATCGCCGGCTGCTACGAGTGGACGGGCCTGCACGCCGTGCCGCCGGAGGCCTGGCTGCTGCCGAAGGCGAACCCGCTGCACCCGGCGGGCTACTACTGCCACACGCGGCTCATCTACCTGGGCATGGCCTCGGTCTTCGGCGCGCGCATTCAGCTCGGCGACTCGCCGCTCCGGCGCGCGCTCCGGGACGAGCTGTACCCCGGACGCGACTACGCCGCGCTCGACTGGAAGGGCGCGCGGGACCGGCTGCGCACCGCGGACCTCTGGGCGCCGCCGACGAAGACGCTGAAGGCGCTCTACCACGCGATCGATCGCTTCGCGCCGCTGCTCCATCGACTGGCGCCGGTGCGCAAGCGCCTGCTCGCGCGCTTCCGCGATGCGATGCGCTTCGAGCTCCGCACCACGAGCCATACGTGTCTGAGCCCGGTGAACGGCTTGCTCTTCATGCTGGCCCTGGATGCGGCGGACCCGAACGAC
>JBCCAW010000483.1:0-4745 GCA_039814655.1 Myxococcota bacterium
CGTTCCCGCCCAAAGACCACAAGGGCCAGCACGGCGCCAAGGGCGGCAAAACCCGCGAGCCAGGGCAGGTGGTGCTCCATGCCGAGGAAGATCGGCTCGACCCTGCCTCTCGGGCGCCCGCGACGACATCCGCCGGCCGGCGCACGTGGAGCTCCTCGACTACGAGGTGGAGCTCGGCCTGGTCCTCGGTCGAGACCTCCCAGATCCGGTGGAGTTCGACGAGGACGCGCTCCCCGACGCCGTCGCCGCGGTCGTGATCCACAACGATGTGAGCGCGCGCGACGTCCAGATCCCCGAGATGCAGTTCTACAAGGGCAAGAGCTACCGAACGTTTGGACCGACTGGGCCCTACCTCACCTTCGTCGACGACGCCCTCCGGAGCTCTTGGGCCGACCTCCGCCTCGAGCTCCGCGTGAACGGCGAGCTGCGCCAGGCGGACCACGCGCGGAACATGGTCTACCGGCCGGGGGCGACACTCACCGAGATGACCTCGCTCCAGAGCCTCTCGGCCGGCGACCTGATCGCGACCGGGACGCCGTCCGGGGTCGCCCTGCGCCTTCCGGCGCCGTGGGTGGTGCGGCTGCTCCAACTGGTGCCGGAACACCTCCGCTGGCCGATGTTCATTCAGCGGCAGAAGCGGTCGGGCCGCTACCTCGAGGCCGGCGATGTCGTGGAGTGCACTATCGCCGCCGACGACGGCCGCGTGCACCTCGGAACGCTCACCAATCGCATCGCTGCGGCCGGCTGAAGGCCGTCAACGTCAATCGGGTTCCTGGAGCAGGCCGGCCTCGACCATCGCGCAGAGGTTGTCGGCATGGCGTTCGATGAAGTCCTCGGAGAATGGCTCCAGCCCGAACGCCCGCCGGGCGATCTCAGGCTCCGTGAACGGCTGCATCGCCGCCCCCACGATCACGAAGTGAAGGTGCCGAGGATCGGCGTCGGGGCGCAGCACGCCCTCCTCGATCGCGCGATGCATCACACCCTGGGTGAGCGCGATCACCGGCTCGAGGTAGCGGGACGAGAGCTCGTCGAAGGCCTCGCTGGGGTGGTTCGTCTCCGTATTGACGATACGGGCCAACTCCGGGCGACGGGCGAAGACGTAGACCGTCTGGCGCGCCATCTCGAGCACCTGACGGCGCAGTGGCAGCTCGGAGTTGAGCGCACCTGCATACTCCGCGCGCACATCCTCGAAGATCCACTCAAGCACCGCCCGCCAGAGTCCTCGCTTGGTGCCGAAATGGTGGTTGATCAGCGGCTGGGTCACGCCGGTCCGGCGTGCGATCCGGGACACCGACGCCCCCCGAAAGCCCGCCTCCGCAAACTCTTGCGCCGCTGCCACGAGGAGCGCTTCGCGGCCCCGCCCTTTGCTCGGCCTCTTCGGTGCGTCGGACACCCGGTAGTTATACGGGCCGTGCCGGCCCGCGGCCTACCTCGCCGCTGCCGCGGGGCCCTACGCCGCTGCAGCACCGCGTGTGGGGCGAGGTCCCTCCGCTGCCTTGCGCAGAGTGCCCTGGCAAGGTGTTTCGCATCACGTGAAGCTCCCGGCCGACTACGTGGATCGCCTCCGCCACTTGCTGCCGGCAGAGGCAGACTTCGTGGTGGTCGGCGCCCGCCGGCAAACGCCCTGGGCCTCCACGAACAAGTCGAAGATCATGACGGCATGCTCCGGCTCGTGGGCCACCCATTTCGCCGCTTCGAAACCGTCGCGCGAAGCGAATCCTCGGACCGCATCACCGGTCACCCAGCCAAGCGCCGTCGTGGCTCCCCGGACGATGGCCGAGTCCGCGATCACCGCGACTCGACGCTGCTCCTTGGGGGGGCGACGCGCGTCGAGCTCCTTTTGCAGCGCCGCCATCCGATGCCGGACACGGGCACTCGGTTCGTCGGCAACCATGTGGGCCATGGTGCGAGGGTTGGCTCCTCCAGTGAGTGCGCTGCATTCCGCGTAGAGCGCGTCGGCCATGTCCAAGGTCCACCCTCGGACGCGGAGCACGAGCACCGCGACGTCGTGGCCGAAGCCCATTGCACCCCGTCCGCCAAGTACGAGCTGCGGCCGTACCACCGACGCGCTGGCCTCGAGCGGGAGAGACATAGCCTTAGGCTCTAACGGAAGCTGCCTTCTCCCTTGAAGCACCCGCGAGGCCGCTCGACGGCGCCGTCTTGGGCGCGGGGATCGAGCGCCCCGCAATGGTCAGGCAGCAAGCCCGACGCCGATGCCGACGAGGATGCAGGCCGAGGCGACCGAGATGGCACGGGTCGGGCTGCTGAACCAATACCGGATCGACAAGAGCAAGTAGACGGGTGGAGCGATCAGGGCGAGCGACACCCACCACGGATCGCCGAGCGCGGCGTCGAAGTCCCGAGCGGCGGGGACGAGCACGACCAAACCAATGCCGATGACGCCGACAGAGTGGGATAGGTTGAACCCGGTCCAGGCCCGGTAGAGCGTCGTGCGCAGCTCCGGCGCCAGGCCGAGCCCTCCGGTGTGCTGCATTGCTTCCCGAACCTCTGGGCTGGTCGGCGTCATCGGCCCCCCGCTGGGCGTCGATGCAAGCGTCGCCGCCGCGTGGGCTAGCCCGAGGAAGACGACGATGGCGCTGCCGATGATCACGAGGATGCTCATGGGATATCTGTCTCATAGGGACAGATATTCGTCCATTGATTTCTGTCCAGGTGAGACACATTTCACCTAGCCTCGGTTCATGGTCAGTCGAGCCGATCACCGACGGTCGATGCTGCTCCGGCTCGGCGACGCAGCTGTCGAGCTCATGGAACGCCACGGTTCCGGTGTCACGATCGACGCCATCGCTGCCGCGGCCGGTGTGTCTCGCCGCACGGTGATTCGGTACGTCGACCTCAAGGAAGAGCTCGTCTACGTACACCCCATCCTTTGGCTCGACGTCTTCGACCAGGCGATTGCCGAGTTCGCGGATCGCCCGGTGCCGGAGCGGCTCAGGATCGGCAGCGCGGCTCTCGGGCGTCACATCGATGCCGACCCGGAGCCGGTCCGCCGCGCCTTCATGGTGGCCGTGATGAACCCCGATCTGGCCAAGGGATTCACTGCTGTGTTTCAGCGCTGGGTGGAACGCGTGGCCGCCGAGGTACTCGTCGGGGTCGACGAGCCGGTCGCGGCCGATCGCTTCCGCTCGCGCGTCGTCGGCGCCTCGGTAATGGGCACCATTGACGCCGTGACGCGGGAGTGGCTCATCGCGGGCGGCGCGTCGACCTACTCGCAGCTCCTCGCCGATGCGCACCACATTCTCGACCCGCTGCTCGATCGCCTCGACGCTCTCGACGACTGAGACCGGGTCCAGGCCGGAAAACGGTTGCGAAAGAGTGACCAGAGTCGCCGGGTCCGCCGTCGTGGAGGAGGTCTGCGACGGCGCCCGGGGCCGCCGCACGTGCGCGCGAACCGCTCAGGGCTCTGCGCGCGCTTCGGCGAACACTGCCTGCGCCTCCTCGGTGGCCCGCGCGAGGAGCGGCGGAAAGCGATGGCCCGGGGCATAGCGGGCCGTCGGGAGCGTCATCATCGTGCCGTCGTCATGGCAGCGCGCGCAGGGGAGGGCCTCCAGCCGCTCCGGCGGGTCGAGCTCGAAGAGGAAGGCGTTCGCGCCGAGCCCGGGTACGTGGGTGACCGTCTCGGCCGCTCGAAGAGGCGGCAAGCCCGCAAGGAGCGCTTCCCGATCGAGCTCGTGCACCTGCGTCTCCACGAGCGTGTCGCCCTCGAAGCGGAGCTGCTCGAGCTCGCCGGGCAACCGCGTGAGGTGCGCCTTGCCCTCCGCACCCAGGGCGACGAGCTGGCTCGTGAGCGCGCGCCGGGCCGGCCCGGCGGGCCCCTCCAGCCCGGCGAGAAGCACGCGGAAGAGACGCCGGAGACCGAACGCCCGTTCGTGCGCGAGCACGGGCAGCTCCGCCTCGAGCTCGGTCCAGCCTTCGGCGGGCGCGAGGTGTGCGGGCAGCGGGGCGCCGCTCGGTGCGAGGCGCGCGAGCTCCTTGGCCGGGAGGGCGAGGTGCCGTATGACATGCGCCGCCAGCCGCCGGAGCCGCTCGGTCCCCGCCGGTGCCTCCGCGTCCGCCGCTCCGAGGCGCTGCCAGAGTCCCCAGGCGTCGTTCTGCACGAGCACCCGCGCCTCCGGACTCCAGCGCGCGAGGTCGTCGGCCAGCACGTCGTTGAGAGCCTGGGTCAGTTCGTCCGAACGCTCCGCGAGCCGCTCGAGGTCCGTCTCGTGCGCGGCGTCGGGGAGCGCCCGCGCCGCCCTTGCAGCCGGCTCCGGGGACGCCGCCGGGCCCGGCGAGCACGCGACGAGAACCACCAGCACACATCGCCCCCTGCCCATGATCACAGCATGCCCGAGCGTGCCCGCTCTGGCATCGCCGGTGCCGTTGTGCGGGGCCCGCCCCTTGCCCTACGGGCGCCTGCTCCGGCGCCTCACCCAATGGCCTGTCAGCAGGGAGAAGCTGCGACCCTGGACGTCGTCCGGGCGCGGGGCGACGTAGCGACGCGCGCTGCTACGCTCCGCCCGTGTCGACGGTGACGCCAGCGGTGCTCGGCGCGCGGGCGCGGAGCGGCAGCCGGTCGCGGGACGATCCGGACGCGCTCGATTTCCTGCGCCGGCGGGTCGGCCAGTTCGGGCTGGCCAACGGGATCGTGGGCTACAGCGCGCTCGTGGCCCGCCTCGCGATGGGCGCGCTGGTGGGCGACGCGAGCAGGGGCCTCACGGACCCGAGCCTCGTCACGAACCTGC
>JBCCAW010000318.1:0-6946 GCA_039814655.1 Myxococcota bacterium
GCGATGAGCTCCGGCGTGTCGTTCGCCTTCACGCCGAGGGAAAACTCCGGGTGCTGCTGCCGCACGACGGCGGCGACGCGCGTGGCGCAGGCCATGAGCGCCTGCACGTCCGTCCCCCGGGCCACGCCGTGGCTCATGAGCGGCGTCGCCTTGACCAACCGGTAGGGCGCCTCCGAGGGGAGCTCCTCGAGCCGCGCGCGCACGAGGCCCCGGAGCACGATGTTGTGCGTACCGTTCGCGTTCCGCTCGTGCGCGATGATGCGGCCGACGCCGCTCAGGGCCTTGAAGGTCGGCTTCCCGTCCGCACCGGTCCCGGCGGTCAGCATGCTGACCGCCATCACTTCCGGTCCCCGGGTCATGCAGTCCTCGATCATCTCCCGGTAGCGGGGCTCGAAGAGATGAAGGGGCAGGAGCGTGTTCGGGAAGAACACCACCCGCGGCAGGGGGAAGACCGGAAGCCGGGACAGCTCCTCTTCGCTCGGCGGGGCAGCGTCGGGCAGCTCGCTCATGCGGTTCCTCGGGGGCTCGGGAGTCGGGCCAGCATGGCGCGCCGGAGCTCCGGGTCGTCGCTGCCGGCCAGAGCGAGGGAGACGGCGCGCGCCCGCGCCTGTCGCTCCCCCCGGGCTTGGACGCAGGTGGGCGCCAGGTCCAGCATGCAAACGCTCGCGCGGGCGCCCAGCTCGGCGATGAGTGCGTCCGCCACCTGCTGTGCGACCACCTCCTGTAGAGCCAAACGGCGGCCGAAGCAGTCCACGAGGCGCGCCAAGGCCCCGAGCCCCACCAGTTTCTCGCCGGGCCAGTAGGCGATGTGGGCCGTTCCGAGGGCCGGGAGGAGGTGATGGGGACACATCACGAGCGCGGACACGTTCGTGACCACCACGAGGCCCGGGCTCGATGCGGCGGTGCTCTCGGAGAGAACGGTCGCTGCATCGAGACCGTAGCCCGCGAGAAGATCGTCGCGCAGGGCCTCCGCGACCCGGCGCCCTGTGTCCGCGAGCTCCGGGTCCGAAGCGGGCGGGTGTCCCAGCGCCACGAGGAGCGCCTCCACGGCCTTCGCCGCGGCCTCGAGGTCCATGCTCATGCGCCCCAGAGCACCCGCATGGCGCGCGGAAGTGCCTCATCCTTCATGAGCTCGCAGCCTTCGCATGCCCGGGGGAAATCCTCCGCGACGCAGCCGCGGCATTCGTCGAGCGTGGCCCGCGTAGCCGCGAGCTCACCGCGCAAACGGCGAAGCCGCGCCATGCGCGCCGCGATCGCCTCGAGCTGCGCATCGACTTGCTCCTGAAGACGTTGGGCCGCCTCGTGGGGTCCGGCTGCGCTCTCCTTGGCGGCAAGCACGTCCTTGATCGCCTGGAGCGAGAGCCCGGCCTCCCGGAGGTCGAGGATGAAGCGCAGGCGCGTCAGCTGCTGCCGCGAGAAGAGCCGCCGGCCCGCGTCGCTCCGCCGCACGGGCTGGAGCAGCCCCTCGGCCTCGTAAAAACGCACCGTCCGCAGGGTGCTCTCGCTCAGCCGCGCCATGTCCCCGGTGCCGAGAAGCGGCTGGCTCTCGCGCGCGTCGCTCACACCCATGCCACAGGTCTTACCACGACGGCCGGCCACGCAACTGGACGAGCGCGGGAACGAGGAGGCCCGCAGCTTGGCGCCGGCACGCCCGCTCGATGCCTCCCGCGCCCCTCTCTGTGTCCCCTTTCAAGGAGCCCTCACCATGACCCTCCCTCGCCTTTCCGATGCCCCGACCCCGTCCGTTCGTCTCGAGACGAGCGAGCCCCGTGCCACCGCCGTGCCCTCCGGCCGGCAATTTCGCGACACGCTCGCCAGCTCCGCCCGCGGGCTGGTGCGCGGTGTGGAGAGCGCCGCGGCGCTGCTCCCCGGGGGGCCCGTGGTCGCCGCCGCCGTCAGCGGTCCCGGTGGAGCCAGCGCCGTGACCGGGGCGCCAGGCGCCTCGACGGGCGCGGACCTCCGCGACGCGCTCGGTGCCCACGCGACGAGCAGCCTCGAGCTCCTGGCGCTGCAGCAAGAGGTCTCGGCGGAGCAGCGTTCCTACATGGCGACCTCGAAGGTCATGAAGGCGCGGCACGACGGCGCCAAGAACGCCATCGGCAACCTGCGATGAGTGGGCCCGGCCGGTTCTTCGCTGGCGCCGGTCAGCGCACGCGCGTTGGCTTGCGACGCGCGCTCCGGTCTCGCTACGCTCCGCCACGGCCCCGCGGCCGGCGCGTCTCATGACCTCTCCGATCAAGCCTCCTGGCGGGCCCAAGGCCCCCGACGCCCCGTCGACGGGTGCCGCCGAGGGCCCGGGCCGCTCCGGCGACGCTTTCGCCGACGCGCTGGAGGCCTCGCGCGCCGGCACGGCGAACGATGCGGTCGCCAGCGTCCCGCCCGCGCTCGGGGCGGACGCCGCCGCCGTCGTGGACCGGCTCGTGGCGGAGCAGCTCGAGGGGCCTCTCGCGGCCGGTCTCGACGCGGCGGGGCGGAAGGCGCTCGAAGCGCATCTCCGCGCGACGCTCGAGGACGATCCCGGGTTCCGTGCGCTCGTGGAGGATGCTGCGGGTGAGCCGTGATCGCGCCGGGACGTGATGGCGCTCTCGCGGCGGCGCCTGCGCGTGAGGCCGCGAACCCGTGAGGGCCCTCGGACGTCTCTCGTGGCTGGCGTGGCTGCTCGCGTCCGGCCTCTTGCCTAGGGCGGCCGGGGCCCAAACGCCCGAGGAGGCGGCGGTGGCCGGCGAGCGTCAGCGCCTGTCCTTCGTCGCCCACGCCATCGAACCGGAGCTCGAGCCCGTGGCGGCGCGCGCGGGCGCGGCGGCGCGGGCGGCGCTTCGCGGCGAGGCGAACGTGGCCTGGGAGGCCGCGGACCAGCGGCTCCTCGGCTACGACGCCATCGCCCTCGACAGCCTCCAGGAGGCGCGGCGTCTTCTGGCCGACGGGCGCACGGCGTACCTCGAGCTACGCCTCGACGACGCCATCACGGCGCTCGGCCGTAGCGTGGACGCCTTCGACGCCGCCATCGCGGCCCTCGAAGACACCGCTGACCTCGGCGACGCCCTCCTCCTCCTCGGAGCCGCCCATCAGCTCGCGGGCCACCGCCGTGTCGCGTTGCGCATCTTCCGCCGGCTCCAGGTCCAGATGCCTCAGCGCGTACCGGACCCGGAGATCTTTCCGCCGCAGGTCATCGAGGCGTGGCAGCGCGTGGCGCCCCGGAGCCGGGACACACTGCTCCGCGTCACGAGTGACCCTCCTGGCGGCGTCGTCTACGTGGATTTCGTCCCGCGCGGCGTCGCACCCCTCACCGTGCGTGAGCTGGCGGAGGGGGCGCATTTCCTCCGGGTCACCCGGCCCGGTTCCGTGCCCTACATCGAGGTGGTCGACACGGGGCGTCGCCCCGTGGAGGTCGAAGCCGTCCTCTTCGGGTCCGAGCGCGACGCGGAGCTTGCCGACGCCGTCACGGCCACCCGGGGTCAGGACTTGGTGCGCGCCGAGGGCCCCGTACAGGCCCTTGGCCGGCGCCTCGACCTCGACCGCATCGGGGTGATCCGCGTCGGTTACGGAGACGACGCGGGCACCGTGGCCCTCGAGCTCGTCGTCTTCGACGTGCGGAGCGGACGCCGCCTCTATCGCATGGAGCGCAGCACGCCCCGGGCCCTCGGTATCTTCGAGCGCCTCGTGCGCGACGCCGTGTCCGCGAGCGTGGCGGCCGTGCTTCGCGAGCCGCTGGGCGAGAACCCGGCCCGCGCCGAGCTCCCAGCGGCCGAAGTGGTGTCGACGGCGCCGGCGGAGGAGGCACGCACGCCGCTCCGCAAGCGCTGGTGGCTCTGGGCTTCCGTCGGCGCCGTCATCGTCGGCGCGGTGGCGCTCGGCGTGGCGCTTCGGCCCCGTGACGAGGGGCCCGGGCGGGACACGGGCGGCCAAGTGGTCTTCGAGTTCTGAGCCGCCCATGCTTCGGCCCGCCCTCGCGATGGACCCACGCCGCCTTTTCGTGCGTCGCCGGGCGATGCTGCTCGTCGCCTGCGTCTTCTACGCCTGCGGCACGGCCGGCTGCGCGCGCGACGAGCCTCGGCCGCCAGCCATCGAGCCCCCGCCGACGCTGCCGAACGTCGACGACACGCCGGTGCTCGCGCCCTTGGCAGCGCAGGACGCGCCGGCGCCGCGACGCGTGGTCCCGGCCTTTCGCCGTGACCTCGACTACGCGCAAGACGTGCCGGTGCTGACGCGCCGCCTCGTCTACCGCGTGGTGCTCGGCGTCCCGAAGAGCCTTGGGACCGGGCACGATGACATCGCTCGCCAGGCCGCCGAGCTCGCCATCGACGTGAGCGCGGACCGGCTCCGCGCGCGCTTTGCGACGGGCGCGTGGCCCGTGCCCCTCGGCTCCGAGCTCCGCCTGCGCGTGGACGCGCAGGGCAGCTACATCTTCGACGGGGAGGGCGGACGCCCGCTCGGGCCCGGGCAACTCGCGAACTGGTTCGAAGGCGGCGCCTTGCGCATCACGCCGCGGGTCGTGGTGCGCATGCCCGACGAAGAGCATCAGGAGGGGCCGGGCCGTCTGGTGTGCCGTCTCATCGCCTCCTGTCAGGAGAATGAGTCCTGGCAGGAGAAACAGCCCTGGTAGGAGAAACAGTCCTGGCAGGAGAAGCAGCCCAGGCAGGAGGAGCAGCCCAGGCAGGAGAAGCAGTCCTGTCAGGAGAATGAGTCCAGGCAGGAGAAGCAGTCCAGGCAGAGGAAATAGTCCAGGGAGAAGAAGCAGTCCTGGCAGGAGAAGCAGCTCAGGCAGGAGAGGTAGTCCTGGTAGGAGAATGAGTCCTGGCAGGAGAAGCAGCCCCGGTAGGAGGAGCAGTCCTGGCAGGAGGAGCAGCCCAGGCAGGAGAAGCAGCCCGGGGAGAAGCAGCCCAACGAGGCGCAGCAACTCTCGTGGGAGGGGGGCGCCAACGAGGGCAGGCAGCCCCCGGCGTTCTACCGAGCACGGTCAAAGCAGTCGTCGTGCCTCCGAAAATGATACGAGATCATCCGACGCAGTCCGGAGGGACGGGAGCCCCCGACGTGCTGTTGGCGTCAATGGTGAGACGCGCCTCCCTCAAGGAAAAAACACGGCCGCCAATGGTGCTCGTCACGAGAGCTATCGCGGTCAACAGGGGGGTCCCGATAGGACGTTGCAGCCAGACCACAGTAATGCCTCGGCGGCTTCACGTGACGCGACGTCCTCCCGTTATGCCAACACGGTTGTACATGGTGGTCCGAAAACGACCATGAGGGAGTCGGAGAGTGGTCGCAACCCCACCGCCAGCCGTGGTGCGCCAGGAAGTCAAATGACGGATCCGGTTATCCCTCTTGCGCTTGGCGGAGCACCGGTTGCTCCGTCAGATGGAGCGCCCGGAAGCAGACAGGGGCTTGATCCCGTCATTCCTCTTGCCCTTGGAGGGGCCCCTATTGCTCCGTCAGCTGCGATGCCAGGCAAGCGCCGCCTGCCAGAGACCGAAGTGGGGGTAGGGGGCGTGTTTTCTTCCAACGGCCACCCTCCGCCGAAAAGGTACGCGGCGGCGCGACCAATGGGAAACGGAGACGGATACTCATCGGGAAATGGCAGCGGAATTCCTTCAGGGGATTGGGCTGGTATGCACAATGGCGCCGGCAGTCAAGGGCCGGGCGATGGAGGTCGGCTGGTTGCCTCGAATCCAGCTCCTGCCATGTTGCCGCCACCATCATCGTTGCGGCCTTTGCCGCTACCCACAGGGCGTGCACAAGGCGCACGCCTTATCATCAAGGGAACTCACCCTGCTGTACCCGAGCGCAGGATTCACGCGCTTGCGTCCGACTTTGGCGTCGTTGGGAAGATCGAAGTGTTGGAGGTGAGCTCTGCTCCGTAGCCAATTTCCTTTCTCGAACAGTTTGCAACGTTATCGGGGAACGCCGAGGTTCAAAAAGCTCAACACGATACACCACCAGGAGCTCTGGGAAGGAGGCGAGATGGGAACCCGTATTCGCTTGCCGCCCTGGTGTTCATCTTTCCGGGCAGGAGATTTTTCCACGTTCTTTCCCTTGCCTCTGAATACGGGTGCCGACATGGAGGCCGCGTCGCTGCGCGGGGACGGGCTGTTTCTGATCGAAGGCGGCGGCGGCGCGCCGCCCGACTGGGCGCGGGCGCTTCTTTCGCCGCCGGAGCTTGGCGCGCGCTACGCCGCCCTCGGCGAGGCGTGGTCGCGTTTCGACCCGGCCGAGGCGTCCGCGCCGGAGGCGGCGATGGCGGCGCGCACGCTGCTGATCCACGACTGGCGACGGGTGCTGCTGCGCGACGCGCCGCTTCCCCGGGCGCTGCGGCCCGAAGGCTGGCCCGGCGCCGCCGCACGCGATCTCGTGGCGAAGCTTTACCGCGCGCTCGCGCCGGCGTCCGAACGCTGGCTCGACGGCTGCGAGGCTGCGCCCGGGCGAACCCTGCCCGCCCCCGAGCCCGCCTTCGCCGCGCGCTTCGGGGGGCTTTGAAGCGGGGCGGCGTGTTTCGTGCCGGCTTCTACGCCACATGCCGCCCATCAGCGGGCCGCGGTCGCGCGTCGTCCGGCCCGCAAAAGCCGTCCGAGCGATTTCGGATCGGGCCAGCGACGCGCTGAGGGTCGCGATTGGCCCTTGACGAGCGCTTCGCCCAGCCGAGGCTAAGCAGCTTTATCGCTCCGCATACCTCTAACCGTTCCGCCCATTGAACCGTCGCAAATCGCTCGGCTTTGGGGAGGGCCGAGCGCGGCCCGTGTCGGCCGCACGGGCCGGGGATCGTTTGGTAAGCGAGTCGCTCTGATCGCGACCGGGCGCTTGATGACGAAACATAAGCGACAAGCTAAGCCCACCATGCGCCACAAAGCCCCTCGCTTTCCGCCGCCCGCCGCGATAGGCCCCGCGCGTAATATTGCGGGAGCGCCTTCGTGGACCTTCGGAACATCGCCATCATCGCCCATGTCGACCACGGCAA
>JBCCAW010000278.1:0-7715 GCA_039814655.1 Myxococcota bacterium
CGGGACCACGACGTCGGCCGCCGGGTTGGAGTTGATCTCCCCGGCCATCAGGGCGGCGTAGAACGCTCCCCGAAGCAGGGTGTGAACCTTGATGACGCTGCGTCGCGACAGCGAGCGCCCCAGCGCCACGGTGACGAGCTCGCCCTTCGACCAGTAGCGCCGCAGGGCCTCCGTCTTCAGCAGCTCCTCGAGGCGCCGGTGGATGTGCTTCGGCTCGATGTGCTTCAGCGGCCGGTTCGCCAGCCAGGACCCGCCGATGTGCAGGTCCCAGTAGGCCTGCTCGTCCTCCGCGTAGGCCGTCTGCCCGGACACCTCGCGCTGGCGCAGCCACTGCTGGCCCCAGGTTCCGAGCGTGAGGAGCGTCGGCGCCTCGGCGAAGTAGACCGCCTTCACCGCCTCGAGGAAGTCGTGCGCCGCCTGCTCCGTGTCGCGAATGGCGGAGTGGTGCTCCCCATGAATCTCGATGCGCGCGCGCCAGCGGCCCTCGCCGTACGGGCGCACCGTTCCCTTCGGCTGCCGTGCCATGAACCGACATGGCTACCGCGTCGCCTTCTTGCGAAGCAACT
Source organism: Myxococcota bacterium (assembly GCA_039814655.1). GTDB lineage: Bacteria > Myxococcota_A > Polyangia > Polyangiales > Houyiibacteriaceae > CALCTH01. Next base: position 567 of record JBCCAW010000278.1, read on the forward strand.
CGGCCACGTCCCGCGGACGGACGCGAGGCGGGGCCACAGGCGTCACGCCGCGATGCCGTCGCGCGATGCGCACGGTCTCATCGATGACCTGACCCATGGGGACCGTGCGGAATGCCTCGACCAGCGCCCGGCGGAGCTCTGCCTCCGTGTATCGCGCCTCCGAGCTCACGCGCTCGCCTTTCGAAGCTGCTCCTTGAGAGCATCCACCGCGTTCTCAAGCCGAGCGACGTCGGCCTCGAGATCCTCGATGCGGCCCTCCCCCTCGAGCTCACCCTCAGCAAAGCCGTCGTCGAAGTTGCGGCTGCAGTGGGGGCAATCTTCCCAGTCCGGCTCCTCTTCCAGCTCGAGCAGGTCGCAGATGCGCTCCACGTCGAAGTCGCAGAGCGTGACCTCCCGGGCGTAGCCGAGCTTCGCCTTGAGATAGCGCGCGAGCTGCTTCGTCTCCGGCCCCTGCCGCGAGTCGCCCACGATGAAGCGGTCCGTCACGACGCCTTCCTTTCCCTGGCCTCGCAGGTCTCGGCGTGGCGCACGTAGATTTGCTCGTCGAACGAATCGAGCATCAGCGCAGCCTCCATCGAGCCCTTGAAGATGATGGCCTCGGGCCCGTGGACACCCTTCCGAACGCGCACGCGTCCTCGACCGAAGAGGTCATCCTGCTCGACGTTCAGGAGGATCACGCCGCGCCCCCCTCGACCACGTCCATCGCAGGCGGCTCCGGCTCCTCGACGAGCTCGCCCTCGAGGACCTCGTCGGCCTTCGCCGTCTGCGAGAGCCAGTGCGTCAGCAGGCTCTCGGCGACGACCTCCGGGCCGAGGATGCGTGCGACGGTCTGCCCGAACGGCTCGCGCAGCTCCTCGGGAAGCGCGCCGTCCTTCGCGTGGTCTCGCGCCCACGTCTCGAGCTCGGCCTCGGCGGACTCGAACGCGTGCTCGCCGCCGCCTTCCACGGTCTTGTAAATGCGCCGCAGCTCGGACGTGGCCCCGGCGAGAGCCGTCGACTGGGCCGGAGCCGGCCGCTCGACGGGGCGCGTCGTCGCCTGGATCTCCTCGATCTCGTCCTCGACGTAGATGCCCGCGATGACGTCGGCGGCGAAGGCGCGCGCCGCGTTCGAGACGCACCTGGCCGAGAGCATGTTGCGCGGGTGCTTCTTCCACACTGCCTTGTCGGCGAGGCACGCGGTGCGCGCGTCGTCCATCGTGTAGGTCTCGACGTGCTCATCGCCGCGCGGGTCGATGAGGCGGAGGCGCACCGCCTCGCTCGTCCGCTCCTCCCACCGCACCCGGTACCCCGCCGCCTTGAGCAGCGCGATCATCGCGGAGTAGTCGAGCTGCGGCTTCCCCTCCACGACGTGCACGAGCCGCAGCGACTGCATCGGCGCGAAGCCGAGCTCGTGCCCGGTCTGGATGCACGCGAGGATGGACCCCGGCTTGCCGAGGTAGGCCTTCGGGACCACGCCCTCCGCCTGCGAGATGGTCTCGGCGAAGCGCATCATCCCCTCGAGGTGAGCGCCGAGCGGGACGCCCCCGCCGGCCTTCGCGATCGCCTTGCTGTCGTTCTGCTCGCTCACGGTCTCTCCCTTCACGCGCACAACCCCTCGGCCTGCGGCGCGAGCTCGGAGTGGACGGCGTGGTAGGCGCGCGCGGCACGCCACCCCGCCTTCGCCCGGCGCCACGTCGGGTCCGGAAGCACGCTCACGGCTAGCCGCCCGTCCTGGCCGGCGCGGACGACGACGCCCGTCTCGACCTCGTCGCCGGTGCGCGCCTTCCAGAGCTCGGCGTAGGCGGCGAGCTGGCAGAAGTGCTCGGGCGTGATGGTGTCGCCGGTCTTCGTGTCGACGACGACGAGGCCGTACATGCCGAGGCGCCCGACGAGGTCGGGGGTGCCGCCGTACGGCAGCTCCATGAAGCCCACGGTGAAGCCCTCGTGGACCATCGGCAGCTCCGTCGCGAGCACCTCGAGCTGGAGGAACGACGTCGCCCACCAGCGGGACCACGCCTCGAAGCTCTTCAGCGCCCAGCCGCCGACCTCGGGGTCCCCGTCCTCGGGGTCGAGGAGGGCGGGCACGCTCTCGACGTCATCCCAGACCATGGCCTCGGCCGCGGCGTGGACGCGGGTCCCGGCCTCCGCCTTCTTCTCGGCGAGGACGAAGCCGTAGCGGCCGTGCTCCGCGAAGAAGTGGTTCAGCCCCTCGCGCTCTCCCATGAGGCCGAGCACCTCGCTCACGCTCGGGACGCGGACGCCGCCGGACGTGAAGTAGCCGGCCTCCGGCCGGCCGTTGCCGCGGATCGGTCTCACAGCTCGTCCGCCCCGCGGCCGCGCAGGCCCAGCAGGTGCCGCGGGCAGTAGCTCGCGCGCAGGTCGTCGCAGCGGCACGGGTCCCCCTCGCGCCAGCGGTGCGACTGCTCCACGTAGGCGTCGGAGAGCCGAGGGATGGGCCGCCCGGCGAGGCGTTCCTGCATCTCGTGCACCTCGTCGACCAGCGAGCGGCGGCGAGGCGCCCCGCCGTCAGCCATCGGGGTCCTCGGCACGGATGTCCAACCGGGAGACCTCGTCGGCCTTCGCGTCCACGCCGGACCAGAAGCGATCCCACGCGCGGAGCCACCGGCGGATGCGTGCGCACATCACGCCACTTCCTCGATGGTCGTCGCGTCGCGAAGCAGCACCGCGCGCGCCACGAAGCCGCGCTCGCCGAGCGTCACTTCGAACTGGCGATGACGCCCCACCGCGCTGCCCATGGGCTCGTCGCTCTCCGCCTCGACGACGCCGACGGTGACCGTGCCGCTCCCGAGGGAGAAGCGGCTCGTCGTCCGCTCGAGCCACCGGGCGTAGGCTAAGGCCGCGCGTTGGCGGTTCGACGAGACGACGCTGCGGTCGATCGTCGAGGGCCGAATGGTGCCCTCGCGAGGGCCCTCGCCGTAGAGCTCGAAGCCCCAGAAGCGCTTGGCGCGCACGGTGCGCTGCGTCGTCATGCGAACTATGTAGTTCGGTAAGACTAGTCTGTAAAGACCAGTCCGACACGACTTGTGTGATAGCGCACGAAATCTGGTGAAAGCGCGCTCGTCTTGGGCACGCGCTATCCTGCGGTCGTGCCGAACGCTCCGACTCCTCCGCCCCCTCCGACCAACTGGGACCCCGGTGCCGTGAACGCGCTCGCGGGCTCCGCCCCGAACAGCGACGGTTCTTTCAAGGCCGGCGGGGTCGACTACTGGCTCTTCCAGGTTGCGGGATTGAGCTCCGGCGACTGCGCGCTCGTCTGGTACGGGACCAGCAACGAGGCTGCGGGCTATCCCCGGATGCCGCTCTCGCCGGCGGCGCACAGCCTGGTCGCGGGCGGCACCTACAAGGGCGGGGGCGTGTGGCAGGACGGGGGCGGAGATGACTTCCGTCTCCAGCGGGGAGACGGGAACGAGCTCTCGCCCGTCCCGGCGTGAGCGTTGCTCAGGCTACGTGGTTCGCGGCGGCGCTGCTTTTGCTGGCCGCGGACGTCGCGCTCGGTCGCCGGAGGCTTCTCCCTTACATGGCCGCGCTGGTCGTGACGTCGGCGTTGGTCACGCTCGGAGTGCCGCCATCGGCAGACCTTGGCCTCCGAGCGATGCCGCCCATTGCGTGGGCCATCGTCCTTCGCCGCCGCACTGGGGACCGAGCCGCCTCGCGTGTCGGTCTTGCGATCACCGTCGCTGGGGCGGTGCTTGCCGTAGCACTTCCCGTTCGCGGGATGTCTGTCGTCGCGCAACTCAACGCGCTCTTCGTTCCTCAGGTCGGGATCGCGCTCGCAACGGTCGCAGCCTACGTGCCGGTAGCCCGCGCGCACACCGCTCGGCCAGCGCCTGTGGACGTTGCGTTGGTGTCGTTCGCAGCCCTTGATCTCGCTGTGGGGTTGGGGGGCCTCGTTCAGCTCCACGTCGCCGACCTCCGGCTTTGGGAGTTCTGGGACGCTTTGACCTACCTGAATGCCGGAGTCTTCGTTGCGGTAGCGGGATGCTATTGGTGGCGGCGATGAGCCCGCTACTGGCGCTGGCGCTGGTACTCGCGCCGATCGCGCTCTTCTGCGCCGCCCTTCTACTCCGTTGGGACGGTCATGCGCGGCTACGGCGTGACCTCGTTGCAAGCCTGCGAGACGACGAGCTCCGCGAGCTTTCGGACGCGGCCTCGGCTGCGGCGCTCGACGAAGACGCTGAGCGTCTCAGCGTTGTGCTACGGGCGATTCATGAGGCAGCGAGCGCGATGACGAGCGTCGACCTGGCGCGCGAGCTCGCGTCATGGCCTACGCTCTTGGACGGCGTGGAAGTCGCCGGGAATCCCCGCGGAACCATCGCCTTCGAGACCGCCTTATGGCTCCGAAAGGCGACTCGCCTCGCCTGCGCACGGTCACGGGATGCAGCAGTGCTTGCAACCGCGAAGCGCGATCGCGTTGAGCTCGCGTTTGCAGAGCCACCCATCGACCAGGACAGCACGCAGCGGGTATGGCTCGGCGCTGACCGCGCCATGGACGAGCACCTATCTGTCGGTCGAGGGATCGGCGTGCAGGCCCTCGAGACCGCGGGCCGGCTAGTCGTCCGGCTCCCCGGCGGCCTTCTGGGACCCGAGTCGGGCGACGCCTACGTGCCCGGTTAGATCGCCCGTGTTGGTGAACTCTTCGAGCGTGTCGACGAGATCCTCGATGCCCTGAGCCCCTTGGGCCCGCTCGGCCACATCAAGAAAGAGCCTTGCTTCGGAGGGCTGCAAGAGGCTGTCGCTCACCACGAGGCCGACCATCGGAAGCGTTCCTGTCTTGGCGTGCAGCTTCATGATGTCGCCGCCGTGGAGTGGCATCGCGGCGAAAACCGCGTCCACCTCCTCGGACTCGAGGTCGTGAAGGCTCGCTCGCTCGATCACGCGGTGCCCGCGCAGCTCCAGGATTCGCCGGACCGACCTGCGAATCCCTTCTTTTTGACCAATCAGCAAGACTCGAATGAACGAAGGCATCGGAATCCAATAGCACCTTGCAGAGGGCAGAGCGTTCCGTCCGGTTACACGCCTGATCTGCTCTTCACTTGTCCGACGCGATGCGCTGCAGGCCAAGGGCTAGCCGCGCGACATCGCCTACGTCTGGCTCTGCGCCTCCCCAATCCATCTCGCGAAGCGCGCGCTGGGCCCACTCCGAGAGCCCGCCGGCTAGGTCGGATGCGAGAAACTCGTCAACGGCCTCCGGCAGGCCGGCTGGCGGCGGCGCGTCGTCGGGCTCCCGGGGCCCCTCGCCGAATACGAGCCACCATGGGCGCAGCCTGAGAAGGCGCGCGAACTGAAGCAGTCGCTCCGGACCGGGCGTGCGCTTGTCGTTCTCGTACTTCCATATCTGCTGGGACTCGGCAGCGACGGCCTCGCCCAGCTGAGGCTGGGTGATTCCTAGCCGCACGCGCCCCCACTTCAGGCGCTTCCCGAGCGTGTCGAGTTGGTCGCCTGAGGCCATCCCAGAGAGACGTGCCACCGCTCCGGTCGGCGGGAAATGGTCGGATTGGACTTGCATGGTCGAGTCTCCCGGCACTAGTCTGCTTGAACCAATGCAGGTCGACTACGAGGAGACGCAGGGCTTCCGCATCGTCCAGGCGAGAACCGAGGCCGGTTACCCAACCGCGGCCTCCTTCGCGCGGGACGTGGGATGCGGCGAGTCGCAGCTTTGGAAGTACGAGAACAACCGGCGCAAGCCTGGGCCCGAGATTCTCGCTCGGATGTCCGAGCTCACGCCGCGTTCGGTGTACTGGATCATCACGGGCCGAGAGAGGGGGGACGCTCCTTCCTACGCGGAGCGCGCTCCTACCTCCCCCGAGGCGGCGTGAGGGGCATCAGCGAAGGCGGCGTCAGGTCGCTAGTACGGAGAGGGCCCGCAGAGCCTGACGAAACGCGAGATTTCCGAATTGCGGAGTTCTCCAACGCGTCGCTCTTCGTCGTCGCAGAGAGTTCGGCACTGAACTCGCGCGAGCCCATCCACGACGCACTCGTCGTAGCAGTGGCGAATCCGCTCGGCGCTGGGCGCCAATCGCTCAATGCGGTCCATGATTTCGCGACACGGCATTCCGGGCGCCATCTGGGCATCCCACTCACGCTCCCGCTGAGCTTGGCGCTGAGCGGCGCGACGAGCTTCAGCGTCGCGACGCGCCCGGCCGCGCGCGATGCGTTCGTCCTGCAAACGTCGCGCTCGCCGCTCCTGAACACCTCGCGCACGCGCCTGCGTCTCCATCTCGATGCGGATTTCACGCTGGCGTATTTCGTCGCCCTGGTAGCAGCGGGTCCGACTCTGCGCGGGGTCCCAGTGCATCTCCCCGCGGCAGCGCTGAGAGCCGCCGCACGCAGCGGCGAGGAAGAGCAGGGCGAGCAGCAGTCGCATGACCTGACGTTCTACGACCGGACCCCCGGTCCATCTACCCCGCCACGTTTCACCTCCTTTCACGAGGCGGCCGCGTGAGCACCAAGGACCTTCAACCCGAGGTCGTGAAGACACTCGGGCACGACCTCGCTGACGCCTACTTCGACGTGGGGCGCCTCCGGCTCCGCGCGCTCGGCACGTCGGCCGGTCTCGAAGCCGCGCTTGCGATGCGTGAGGAGCTGAACGCGGCCTGGGTCCACCTCGCGCGCGCCAAGCGAATCCTGGAGGCCGCATGAAGGACTGGCGCAAGAGCTGGCCCGGCTCTCCGAGCTTCGACGCCCTCGACGCCGACGTGCGCGGGGTCTTCCGCGAGCTGGAGCTCCACGCCGACGACGAGGGCCGCATCGCGCTCGGAACCATGGAGCCCTACGAGCTCCTGAAGCGGCTTCTCTGCCGCTCGAAGCGGGACCGGCAGAAGCTCAAGTTCTGGCTCGGCGAGTGGCTCAAGGACGGCTGCCTCGTCCTCGAGGCCGACGCTCTTTACCTCCCTCGCTTCGCCGTTCAGCAGGCCGCGAAGAACCGCCGCCAGCTCGAGAAGAAGCTCCTTGAGCTGCGCGAGGAGCGGGCGCAGTTGGGCTCCGGTTCGGACGCGGTTGGGGAGGAGTCCGGCAGCGGTACGGCGCCAGTTGGGACGCAGTTGGGAGCCGGTTCGGTCGGGGTTCGGTCGGGGTTGGGCATCGGTTCGCCTCAGAACCCCTCGGAATCATTCAACACCGGTTGTCAGATAGAGAGAGAGAAGGAGAGAG
>JBCCAW010000077.1:0-15155 GCA_039814655.1 Myxococcota bacterium
CGCGAGCGCCGATTTCGTACAACGCATGTTACGCGTAGTCGGGCTGGTTCATGCCGACTATGGGCCTCGGCCGGGTTCATCCAGACTGCTGTAAAGGGGTACGGTGTTGCCATGCGCGTGGTGCTCTGGGTCCTGATGGCGGTGGGGGGTGCGGGCTGCGCGTACGCCAGCACGGCGTCGCGCGTCGAGACTCGGGAGACACCCACGCCTGCGTCGGGGGAGAGCCTCTTCCTGCAGGAGCTACGCGAGCAGCAGGCCGCGCTTCGGGATCGCGTGATGCCCGAGATGCGAAGGCACTACGTCGAGGGCGAGTACGCCCGGGCCCTCGAGCTGCTCGACGACCTCGTGAAACGAGGCGTCGACGACCTTCAGGGTCGAATGGCCATGGCCATGGCCATGGCCAGCGCCGCGCAGCGCCTCGGCCAGCACGAGACCGCTCTACGACACGCGCGAGCGGCGTACGCTCACGCGCGCCGCGAGGGTGACGACACGACGATGACGGGACTGCACGTCGGCGAGTTGCTCGTCGCGATCGGCAAGAAGTCCACCCTTTCGCCCGCCGCGGCTCGCCTCGTCGGCTGCGTCCCGACCGGACAGACCCTCGGCCGTGGTTTCTGCAGGAGCGGGAACGAGCGATTCACGGCGGCACCGTACCGACCCATGGACCGACGGGTCGCGACGCGGTGCGTTGTCGCGGGCGGCGACGTGGCCTCGGCCGGCGGGCGCGTGCGTCGGCCGGAAGGCGACATGGCGCGCCCGCGTGCCTTCGACCCGAGACCCGGCGCGGGAAGACGAACTCCACCGACGCCCGGGCCAGCTCCCCGAGGCTAAGTCGAGGCGTCGGGGTCGGGCGGTGGCAGGAAAAGGCGGCCGAGGGGCACTGTCACGTCGGTGAAGGGGGGCAAAGCAACCGTCGCCTCGCTGCCGTAGGTTCCGAGCAGCAGCCATCCCTCGGGGCGGCGCGCGAGCACCTCGACCTGCCGCAGGAGCGGGTCGACCAGCCAGTAGTGGCCAACCTCGTGCCGGTAGTAGAGGTCGCGTTTCAAGCCGCGGTCCACTGCGGCGGTCGAGGGGGACAACACCTCGCAGACCCAGTCCGGCGCCACCTCGATGGGGCGCCGGTCACCCGGCGCGTGGAGTCGCTCCCGGCGCCAGCCGCTCAAGTCGGGCCGGACGACGTCGTGCGGACCGAGCGCGACGTCGACCTCGACGAAGATCCACCATCCACCGGGACCTCCGTGGCCATCGTCGTCGTCGTAGGGGCGGCCGATGAAGCTCCCCAGCGCGCGCTGGGCCTTCGAGTGGCGAGGCAGCGGCGCCGGTGCCGTGATGACCTCGCCCGCCAGGAGCTCGGCCCGGACGTCCGGTGGGAGCCGGACGAGGTCCTCGTAGGTCGCGAGGCTCCGGCCCGGGGTGGACATCGATGGGCAGCATAGCCCGGGACCACGCCAAGGGGTGCGGCCTGGCCGGCGGGGGGGGCTTCGGGCTCGAGCCAGACGCGCGCTCAGCGGTCCATGGTGACCTCGGCCTCGGAGACCGGCGCGTCGTCGGGGCGAGCGAGGTCGAAGCCAAGGGTAAAGCCAAGGCCGACGAGACCCGACGCCATGAGCACATCCGCCGCGACGTTGAGCCGGTCGATTTGGTCGACGATGGCCCCGCTCTGCAGCGGATCGTCTTCCAGCTGGCGGTTTCGCCGGAGCGCAAGGCCCCCGAGGATGGCTCCGGTCACGCCGATGCCGATGCTCGCAGCGTAGGCCGGAAGGCGCCACGCCGGGGGCCCGGGATCGGGCGGCGCGAGGCGAAAGTCCACACGGGTCGCGCCGCCGGGCTCGAGGGGCACGACCGTTTCGTAGGCGACGAGCCCGGGTGCCTCGATGCGCAAGCTGGCTTGCCCGGGGTCGACGGCCTCGAGGGTGAGCGGCGCCAGGCCGACGACCTCGCCGGCTATGGCCACGGTGGCCGCCTCCGGCGTCCCGCGCACGGTCAGCACGGCCACCCTCGAGGCATCGCGCGGGAGGCGGACGGTGAGCGTCCGGCGCTCGTCGTTGGCGAGCGTGAAACGAGCCGTCCGCTCGACGTGCCCATCAAGGCGGAGCGCGAGCGCATGCTCGCCCACGGGGAGCGCGACTTCGAGGGGTGTCGTGCCGAGCTCCTCGCCGTCTTCCGTGAGGACCGTGGCGCCCGGCGGGTGGCTTTCGAGGGCGAGGGCTCCGAGCAGCGGAGGGAGCGAAAGGGCGAGCGGCACGCTTTGCCCACGCCGCACCTCGACGGTGCCCCGGGTCTCCGCATGGCCGTCGAGGCGGGCGATCAAGGTCGCCTCCCCGGGCTCCACGGCCACCCGGCGGTTCGAACGGCCGATGCTCCCGAGGCTCGTGGAGGTGACGAAGAGCACCGCGCCGGCGGGCTCCGTCGTGACCTCGACGAGAGCCACCCGCCGCTCGAGGGAACGCTGCGCATCGAGGCCTGTGGCGCGCTGCTCCTCCGTGAGCTCGTACTCCGTGAGGTAGGCCTCCAGCCAGTTGTAGGACTCAACGACGCGCCCGAGGCGGAGGAAGCAGAAGGCGACGTTGTAGGCGACGTCCGCATTGGGAACGAGGCGGTTGGAGGCGAGGAAGGCCTCGAGGGCCTCTTCGTAGCGACCGGCGTTCCGCTTGAGCACGCCGAGCTCGAAGTTCACCTGGGCCTCTGAGGCATCGTCGGCGCGGACCCGCGCGTCGCCGCCGAACGCGAAAAGCGCCGCGCCGAGCGCGACGACGAACATCCCCCGGGAAGTCATGGCGAGGAGGAGCCTACCCGCACCGCGCCGCGATCGCCGTCTCGTCAGCGCCGCCGGTCCGGCGGAGCCGCGAAGCCTTCGGTATCGCCGGCCGGCGAAGGCGTCATCGGCGTTCGGGCCATGGTCGCGGGCGTACTCCGGCGGGGTTCGAGGCGCAGCTCGAGCTCCGGCTCGAGGGGTGGGCGGAGGGCGACGGTCCGCGGGGCGTACCCGCGCCGGGTGACGCGAAGCTCCCCCCCTTCTCCCGGAACCGTGACCTCGCACGGAGAAGCGCCGCAGACGACCTCGCCGTTGAACTCGACGCGCGCCCCGCCGGGCACGCTGCGAACGCGAAGCGACGCGGGCAAGGGAGGCGCCACGGGCGGCGCCTCCGACGGCGGCGCCGGGACCGGCGCGGCCACCGCGGGCGGTTCCGGAGGAGCGACCGCGGCCGCCGGGGTCGTGGGCTCTTCGGTGTCGCCGAAAGAGAGCGTGAGGGCCAGCGCAGCGAGCGCCAGGGCCCCGAGCGCAAGGCCGAGGCGGGGTCCGACTCCCGAAGTCCCGCTCAGGCCCGCGATGGCGACGCTGGAGTCGCTGTCCCCGGCAGCATCGGGCCGGGCCGCCTCCGTCCCGGGCGCCTCCGGCGACGCACGATCGAGCGGAGGAACATCCGCTGGCGCGCGGGGCGGCGCCGCGGGCGAAATGGGCGACGCCGTGAGCGAGGCGGTCTCCCTGGGGGGCGGCGGCGTGGCCGAATCGAGCGTGCGCTCGAGGCCGGTCAGGGCAACGCGCTCCCGGCGCAGCTGGGGTGGCCCTTCGGGAAGCCCACGCTGTGCAAGCTCCGCGAGCGCCTCGCCGAGCTCCAAGGCACTCGGAATGCGCGCGTCCCGTTCCTTCTCCATCGCGCGGTCGACGAGCGCGGCCAGATCGGGGGGCACGTCGTTCCGAAGCGAGGCGAGGGGCTGGGGCCGACTCCCGACGATCTTGAGCACCAGCTCCGGCATCGCCTCCGCTTCAAAGGGCGGGACCCCCGCGAGGAGCTCGTAGAGCATGACGCCAAGGGCGTACACGTCGGCGCGCGCGTCGATGTCGCGGAAGCCTCGGAGCTGCTCCGGCGACATGTAGAGCGGGGTCCCAAACACCTGCCCGGTGCGCGTCAGGGGCTCGTCGGCGCGCTCCGACTCCACCAGTTTGGCGATGCCGAAGTCGAGGACCTTGAGTTGTGCCGGGTGCCGGCCGCGCCGCGCGAGGAAGACGTTCTGTGGCTTCAAATCGCGGTGCACGACGCCGGCCTCGTGTGCCGCCGTCATCGCATCGCAGAGCGCAAGACCGAACTCCACCACGGTCGCGACGGGCAGGGGCCCCTCGCGGTCGATCCGGTCGGCGAGCTCTTCGCCCTCGAGGAGCTCCATGGCCAAAAATACCCCCCGCTCCGCGTCCCGCCCGAGGTCGAACACCTCGACGATGCCGGGGTGGCCGATGCTGGCCGCGGCCTTGGCCTCCCGGACGAAGCGGGTCACGACCTCTTCGTTCCGGGCGAGCGCCGGCAGCAGCACCTTGAGGGCGACGCGACGGCCGAGTTCGACGTGCTGAGCCTCGTAGACCGCGCCGAAGCCGCCCTCGCCGAGCAGGGACTCGATTCGATAGCGCCCCGCGACGGTGTCGCCGACGTCGAGCGCGTTTGCCCCGGATGCCGCCTGGTGGGTTCCCTCCCCGCTCACAGCCGCTTCATAGCCCAGTTCTCGGCGCTCGACGACGAGGCTCCGCTGCGTCAGCATGCCCGCATGTCTGGGGGGACGTTGGCCCTGGTCGCCGCCGCGTGCTTGGTAGGGTGCACGCTCGTGAACGACGTCGATGTGTGCGAGCGCGCCACCCCCGAGGTCGTTCCACTGCAGAGCGCCTCGGAGTCTCCTCGCTTCGCGCCGTCCACGCAGGCGCTGGCGCCCCTCGGCGAGACGCAGCGCGTCGCGGCGAGCATTCGGCAAACCCTGGCCGGCGGCGAGCTGGTGACGACCCTGCTTTTCTCAGCGCTGGACGCCGACGGCGCGCGCGCGCCGATTTGTACGGGGACGGCGCTCACCCTCGAGGGCGTTGAGGTGTTCTCCACGAGCAGCGATTTCAGCGAGGTGATCACCGGAGGTGCCATCGCGGCGCCGAACGCGAGCGGGGGCGTGCGCACTGGGCTCTCCGTCGCCACGGTGCTGGCCGTCGACGACCCCTCGACTCTTCTCGGCCCCCGCAATCCGAACGAAGCGCTTCCCGAAGGAGACAGCTTCCTTTTCGGCACGGGCTTCGACCCGAGCTCGGGCTGCCCGCTGACCAATACCTCGGGGACGCGGGTGGACAGCTTCTTACTCAACGCCGGTGGCGGCGCGATCACCTTTGCGCCCAGCATCGCTCACCTCGGGCCCGCCGAGGTCATGGGCGTCGAGAACGGCGACCGGTTCGCTGTGGTCTGGGCCGAGAGCACGGAGGGCGGCGGCATCGGCGTGGCCTTCGTGACCGTGTACGGGCGGATCGTGGAGATCAACCGGCTCTTGGGGCCGCAGCTCGGACCGCAGGTGACCCTGACGTCCGGGCTCGTGCAGCGCCCCTTCGTATTGGCCACGGGTCCGAACGAGCTCGTCTTGGCCTACTACCGCGCCAACGTGGAGGACGGCGGCGTCAGCCTGGAGGTCATCTTCGACCCTCTGGATGGCGCGCTGGCCCCCCGCGGGGACCGGCGCTTCGTTCTCGACAGCTTCTCGGCCACGGAGAGTGTTTCGCCGGCCGTCGCCCTGGGCTGGGACGGGGAGCAGGTGCTGGCCAGCTGGGTTCGCTCCGTGGGAGGTCGAAGCCAGGTGGTCGCCGCGTTTCGCAGCGCCGAGGGCCTGCCGCTTCGAGCCGCCGACGACCCCTCCGGCGCTCCCTTTGCGGTGGAATCCATCGACGCAGGGCGGCAGCTGGAACCCGCGCTCGCGGGCCTCGAGGGCGGGGGGTTTCTGCTTGCCTGGACGGAGCAGAACGCGGCAGGCGCGGGGAACGCCCGGCGGCGCCTCCGGGCGCTCGCCTTCGCGCCCGATGGGCGGCGTTTTTTCACGAACCCCGCCTGCGGAAACAACGCCTTCACGCTGGATCAGGGCGAAAGCGCGAGCTCGGCGACGCCGTCGTTGGTGCCTTTTCAGGGCGGGGCCCTGGCCCTGTGGACGAGCGCTGACCGCTCGGGCAGCGGCCGCTTCAACGTCGGGACGCGGCTCTGGACCGGTCGCGCGCTCTTGCCCGGAAACTGACCTGTGGCCCGCTGCTTCCTGCTCCTTCTGCTTGTGCTCTCGGCCTGTCAGCCGGAGCTCGGTCTCCCCTACGCGCCGGACGCCCGAACGCTGGATGCCGAGGGGGAGGTGCGGGACGAGGCCTGCCGCGTCCCCGAGACGCCCGGTACGCAGCCGGACTTCGCGCTCTGCCGCTGCAACGAAGACTGCGCCAGCTTCGTGTGCGCGACGGAGGAGGCGACGATGGGTCAGAACCCCGGGGGCTCGTGCGCGCGTCTCTGTACGACCCGCGCGCTCGTTTCAGACGAGTGCGGGGGCAACGCCTGCGTGGAGCTCCAGCCGGGCCTGGGCGCCTGCTTACAAACCTGCGGAGGCGGCCCTGGTTCGTGCCTCGGCACCGCGGATTGCACCTTCTCGCGCGACGTTCTCCAGGACGGGACCAACGTCGAGGGCCTCTACTGCCTTAGTCTTTGCCAGGCCGACGAGGAGTGCGAGACGGGCAGCTGCGACTTCTACACGGGCGTGTGCGGCAGCATCTCGGACCAGAGCCTCGGCGGCATTGGCGACCTCGCCGGCTCGAGGGACCAGTGCCGAAGCGGCGCGCGGATCGGCACCAGCCAGCGCTGCACGGCCCTCTGCTCGACGTACCGCCAGGGGTGTCCCGACGATGCCATCTGCGTCGGCGACAGCTCTGCGCGGCTCGGGGACACGGTGGGCGCCTGCTACGCCTCCTGCGAGACCACCGCCGACTGCGCCCCGGGCGGGATCTGCGATTTCGAGGACGACGTGCGCGGCGACGACTCGAACCTTGGCGCGAGCTACTGCTGGCCCTTCTGCCAGGAGGACACCGACTGCTTCAGCGGCGGGTGCAACCGGTACACGGGCACCTGCGACGACCCGCTCGTCCCGGGCCTCGGCGGTATCGGCGACCTTGCGTCGGACGATGAGGATTGCCAGAGCGACTTCGCGCTCTCCGGGATTTGCGTGTCCTTCTGCTCCGTCAGTCGTCAGGGCTGTCCAGACGATGCCTACTGCGCGAACGTTCTCGACCGGGACCTCGGCGTCTGCCTTCCGCGGTGCACGACGAGCGCCGACTGCACGAGGTACGGCCCGGAGTACGCCTGCGATAGCGACGACGGCGTCAACTCTTACTGCTTCTAAAGGGATCCTCCGCGGGCGGCATGGCGTCCAGAGCTCTCCGACCGGCTGCGGCAAGCCAGGCGTTGAGGTGTTCGAGGAGCGCCGCCTGGCGAAACGCGGCGAAGGACGCCTTTACCTCGGGGTGAAGGGCCAACGCGCGCTGAAAGCGAAGGCGGCCGCGCGGGGGCTTGAGCGCCTTGCCAAGGCGCCTTTGGACCCGCGGGTCCGCCACGCGCTCGGCGCCAGCACGTAGCGGGTGGCTTGCTCCGCCGGTGAGGGCGCGTCGGGATCGGCGTCCTCGGGGCGCGCGTCGTCCCGAATCGCGGTTAGCATGGGGTTCTATGACTGTGCTCATGCGTCTCGTTGTTCTGTTGGCTCTGTCGGCTTTGTTGGCTGACTTGGTTCTCTTTGCTGCGTGCGCGAATGCGCAGCACACGCCGGCGCGTCGGGACTTCATCGGTCCTTTGCGTTCGCTGGCGGCCAGCCGCTCGACGAGCACCCCTTGCCACGACGTCGAGCGGCCGGAGACTGCGATTGTTCCTTCCCAGCATCGAGCGAAGGTGGTTGGGCGACAGATCACGCTGCCTGAGCTGAATGGCACACGCCGACAAGCAGCGTTCGTCCTGGTTCCCACGAATGTAGGCGACGCGAGCAATGACCCGGCGAGGCGGCTTTTTCTGGTAGTGCTCCACGCTTCGTCGCCCGGCTGGTCACCCCGCGCGCAGGTGGAGGTGCCACTCGGCGATGCGCCCCACTTCTATGAGTATGAGACTCACCTACGCATCGCACGGCTGGAGGACGTCGACGATGACGGCGAGGAGGAGCTCTTTGTCGTGCTCTCCTCCGACATGGCGGTGGAGTGTGGCACGGGGCACTGCTTCCGCCGCCGCACCCTCGTCTTCGATCTCTTGCCACGGCCCGTGCTGACGGCGAACGTGCGAACCGGCTTGAGCTGCGAGGCAGGAGCGATGGATACGGAGCGCGCAAGCACGTCCTTTGTCGACACCAACGGCGACGGACATCGGGATCTCGTCCGGGTCAGCCGCTTTTGCGAAGGCGATCTCGACGGAGTCCGGGATGGCGAGCCCCTCTGCCATCCGGGCGTTCGCACGGTCTACCGCTGGCTCCCCTCTGACCGCTACGACAGTCCGCCCGGCGGATAGAGGCGCCATTTTTCGTCGCGCAGCTCCCGCGCCCTCCAGCACGGCGGCCGTGTTTCGCGTGACACGTGTTATGTGACGTGGGGCGGGTTCATGCTGACTGCCGCCTCAAAGAGGCGCTCGAGGAGTTGGGTGCTGACGATCGTCGGCTACGGTGCCAAACGCGAGCCATGCGGAGCGCCGCGAGCTGTCGATCCAGCTCGGCAAGCGAGCAGCCCTGCTGCTCCGCTGAGCTACGCGCCCTCCCTGTCGGCCACCAGGAACAGCCGCTCGGTCGCCGTGCTCAAGTGCCTCTCGTAGGCCTCCACGGTCCACCCTCGCTGGACCACCAGCTCGGTGTACGACCGCGCCGCCGTGAGCGACCAGAACGCGTCGGTCGCGTGGTCCACCGTCCATTCGGGGCGCAGCTCGCCGGCCGCCTCGAGGCGCGCGAGCATCGCGCGAAAGCCTCGCCGACGCGACGCCATCCGGTCCTCGAAGGCCGCCGCCATCTCCGGGTCGCTCAGCCCGGCCGCCTCGAGCACGGCGGCGATGCGCTGGATGCGCGGCGCGTAGCGAACCAGCACGTCCAGCGTCTGGTCCAGCGCCGCTCGCGCGGTGGGCGCCGCATCGATGGCCGCGACTTCGTCCGCGAGCCCCTCGGTCTCGTCGACGTGGCGGCCGAGCGCGATCAGGAGCCCGCGGCGCCCATCGAAGTGCAGGTAGATGGCCTGCCGGCTCACCGACGCCGCGCGCGCGATCTTGCCGAGCGTGGCCGCCTCGGGCCCCTCCGCCTCGAGGAGCTGTCGGACCGCGTCGAGAATTCGGCGGCGGGTGTCTAAGCGGTCGGTTGACATGATGTAAACCTCGTGTAGTTTACATCATGTCAACCATGGATGCAGCGCAAGCCCAGGAGATCTCGTCGAGTGACCCTGTCGGACGGTACGAGCGGGCGCTGTCGGCGTTGTTCGCCCGCCTCGGCGTGAGCCCCGCCCGGCGCCGCCTCGACGATGAGGGTGACGCTCCGCTGCACCAGCTGGAGCTCGGCGCCGAGCACGACGGCCCGCCGCTGGTCTGCGTGCATGGCGGCATGAGCGACGCGGCGAGCCTCGTGTCCCTCCTGGCCCTCCTGCCCGGGCGCCGCATCCTCGCCGCCGACCGCCCGGGCCACGGCCTGAGCCACGGCATCGACTACGGCCTCGTGCCGGACTTCCGCGCCCACGCCGCCGAGCACGTGGGCCGCGTCGTGGGCCACAGCGGGGCCGAGCGCGTCGATCTCCTCGGCAACTCCATGGGCGGCTTCTTCGCCTGCGCCTACGCGCTCGCCCACCCGGAGCGGGTCCGACGCCTGATCCTTCTCGGCGCCCCGGCCGGGGTCGTCCGTTGGATTCCGTGGTTCCTGCGGCTGATGGGCACCGCGCCGCTGAACCGCCTCCTGGCGCGCCGCGGAGAGCCCACGCTCGACGGCGTCCGCAGCGTGCACCGACGGATCCTGGTCGCCAACGCCGACCGGCCCCTCGACGAGTACTACGCCACCCAGGCCGCTGGGGCCGCGCTGCCCGGGCATTCGCTCGCAGCCCGAACGATGCTCGAGTGCGCGCTCGACCTCGGCGGCTGGCGCGGGCGCTACGACATCCGCCCCGCGCTCGCCGCCTCGCCGCTACCCACGCTGTTCCTGTGGGGTGACCGCGACGCCTTCGCCCCGGCCGACAGCGGCCGCGACCTGGCGGCGCGCATGCCGAACGCCGAGCTCGTCGAGCTCGAGGACGCCGGGCACCTGCCCTGGCTCGACCAACCCGAACAGGCCGCCGAGAGCATCGCCCGTTTTCTCGAGCGGCCCGACCCGCACTGACCTCGTCGCGCCCCAAAGGAGGCGCCGACGGACCGACCAGACGCTACATGGCGCCGGCCTCGCCCGGCGTGGAGGGAGACCTGTATGCCCGAGCTCGACCGAGTCTTCGCCAATCGACGCTGGCCGCTGGCGGCCGGCCTACTTCTGGCTGTCGCCTGCGGCACCCCCGACGGCCCCGATGCGGGGGGCGACTCGCCGACGGACCTCGGCGCGCCCGACATCGGCTCAGCTGACTTCGGCTCAGCTGACGGCGGCTCCGTGGACGGCGGCTCCGTGGACGGCGGTGGAGCCCGCGACCTCGGCCCCGACGGCGGAGTGCCCGTCGACGGCGGCGTGGACAGCGGCCCCTCGGACGCGGGCCCGCTGGCCAACGACGTCCTCGCGCTGAACATCTCCCCGGGCCGGGAGGGGCTCTTCGTCGAAGGCGGCTTCGGGCCACCCGAGACCGACGCCTTTGCGCGCTTCGCCTTCACGACGCCGGGGAGCTGCGCGTCGGTGTCGTTCCCTCCCCCGGCGCCCCCGGGGCTCGACGGCGGGCCGGCGAGCCTCCAGCTGCGCCACGGCTCCGCGGTCCTCGACGTGCCCTTCAGCGCCGGGATGGGCGAGTTCACGGCGTCGTTCGCGGGGACCTTCTCCGAGCGCTTCGCCGTCGTCTCCGCGCCGTACCGCGGCGTGGGCTACGCGGTCGACCTCGCGCCGTTCTCGGGCCCGCTGCCCCTCACGTCGGCGTGGGCCGTGGACGGCGACCTCGGCTCCGCACCCGCCGACCTCGCGGTGGAGTGGGACGTCGCCTCGGTGGGGACGGCGACGCACGTCAGCCTGCTCGCCACGGCCCTGGTCGAGGGCCGCCAGCGACTGATCAGCTGCATCGAGCCGGTCGCCACGGGCCGCATCGCTGTCTCGGCGGGCACCGTCCCGGCGGGATCGACCTTCCTCCAGGTCGGCATCGCCGGGGTGGTTCACGTCACCGCCCCGATGACGCCAGCCGGGGCCCGGGTCGACGCGGTGATCATCGCGGCGACGGTCTTCGTCGACTAGGAGGGGGAGAGGGGACTGTCGCCTTTACTGGCGGCGTGCTTCTAACCTCTCTCCGTGAGCCTCGAATCCTTCATCAACACGGCGCCACCTCGCGACGCGCGGCAGGTCGCGACCCACATTCGCACCGCTACCCGTGGCTACCGGCAGCTAGCCCTGCTCATGTGGGCCATTACGCTTGGCGTTTCCCTGCTCGTCGGCCTCACGTCCAAAGACGGTGAGAAGCTCTCTACCTTCATTTTCGGTCTCGTGATGTCGAGCGTGATGTTCGGCCTGCCCGTTCAAGCCTTCGCCTTCATCAATCGCCGGAAGATCCTTCGCTCCCTCGAGAAGGGAGTCCGTCTCCGGGCTCGCGTCGTGAACGTGAAGCGGCGCGGCACCCCGGGTCGGAAGATCGACGAGGTCGAGGTCGCGATCCAGCATCAGGGGCAGACGAAGCGCGCCTTCGCGTCGGGCCTGGTACCGCCCCATCTAGGCGATGGGCTCGACGCCCTCTACGATCCTGCCGCTCCCGACACGGTCGCCCTCGTGATTCCCGAGATGGGCCTCGTCATCGCTCGCGTTTCCTGAAGCAGGCAGATCTCGGGGCGCATCTCCGCAGAAGATCCGTCGCCGCAGAAGATCCGTCGCTGGTTGCGCGTACGAGCTGACGGCTGTGCGCGCCTTGTCCGGCCGATTCTGGTGGGATGGTGTAGGAATGCCGAAGCCGTCGCCGTCCGCAATGGCGTGGTGACGGCGCGGCGTTCCATCGGGAGTGGAGCATTCCGGCCGTGACGGGGGCGCCATAGCGGAGTTTCACGCCGAGGACGCAGCGGCGCCCGCCGGAGCCGCGTCCAGCGTTGCCGCCGCCGGTCAGGCGGCCTGTCGCGAGGCATCTGGCGGAGGTGCCGCCCGTGCGCCGTGGAAGCGGACCATGGCCCAGGTCCCGGCAGGCCACTCCACGTCGCGGTCGCCCGCGCGCCAGCGCGCGAGGCTCTGGTCGTAGTGGCCGTTCCAGGCGCGCTCCCTATCGAGGTGCGCCTTCACGGCCTCGATGTCGCCGGCGGCGGCGTGCCTCGGCGTGAGGGAGCCCAGCTCCTCGCGGCTCTTCGAGCGCATGGTGTGCGGCTGCTTGAGCACACGGGCCCGGCCCATGAAGGACCAGCCCTTCGCCCGCATCTTTTCGAGCGCCTCGCGCTCGAGATTCGCGACGCGCTCCCGAACGAGGCGCCGCGTCTCCTCGGCGCCGTAGGCGGCCTCCATCCGCTCCGGGAGCTCGAAGCGCACCTCGACCTCGTCCGGGAAGATGCCCGCGTTCCGGAGGTAGTGCTCTGGGCGCTTCACGCGCTCGACGCGCTTTCCGAGGTCCTCGGGCGCCGTGGTCAGCCCCGGCCAGTCCCTCGCGTAGCGCACGGCGCCGGCCTCGACGGGGTTCGCGATGGTGTAGCCGATTTCCTTCAGGTCGGCGTTCGCGGTGAGCAGCACCGTCCGCGTCGGGGGGTTCTTGTCGAACACCTCGGCGGGCCATCCCCGGAAGTTCTTCACGCTGTTGGCCAGGAGCCGATGGAACTCTTGGAAAAACAGCGGAATCTCGCCCCGCGGTCCGTCACCACGTAGTGCAGGTGCGTCGACATCACGCAGATGGCGTGCAGCTTCACGCCGTACTTCTGGCAGCAGTACCCCAAGAGATAGAGCGCCATGCGCTCCACCTGCCCGCCCTCGTCCGGCGTGAGCACGTAGTGCCGCCGCGTCGTCCGACGCGTCACCAAGTTCGTCGTTCCCGGCAGCGTGCATTGGCGGCGGATGCCCACGGCGCGCTCCATTGCGCGGGGCGTGCCAGAGGATAGCTCGCAACTTCGTCTAATGATTCCGTGCGGCAGCCGCCACGCGAGGTGGCGGATCGGCCGCCGGTGGCCGCCGATCCGCCACCCAGGTGCTTCCCTCTCCGAGGCATGAGCGAGCCGCAGCCCGGCTCGAAACGAGGATCGCTTCTCCAACCTGCGACCGATCTTCCCGACCGGCCGCCTGGCGGGAGGCCCCTCCCGCGCCCTCCAGCAGGGCGGGCCGTATTTCGTGTAACGCGTGTTACGCGTAGTCGGGCTGGTTCATGCCGACTATGGCCGGGGAGGCCGTACCATGGACCGATCCGCTTGGCGCGGAGCTGGAACTCAACCAGCGACGGATCTTCTTTTGGAAATCATTCACTCTTCACACATCGAAAGCCAACGCGCGGACTATGGTCAGTGATGGGCCAACTGTACAACCGAGGCCTTGTATCCGTCATCCAGCACACACCGGTACCAAAGACTTCAGCCACAGTTCCGAAATCGGCCTCCTTGGTCTCGTACAACCACTCGTCCACGTTGCCAAAAAGATCGCTGGGGCCGGTCACGGCGTTACCAAGCGGATAGGAGCCACTAGGTTCCGGCGTCAAACCTCCGTAGCCACGGTAGTTCGCAGGGCAGTGTCGAAGGTGGCTTGACGTGGGCGTCTGGCTACCCCACGGGTACGGTCGTCGGTTTGACATTCCCGATCTAAGTACGAACGCCAGGACTTCGCCTCTCTTTGGCAGCCTGGAGCCCTGCCATTCACAGTATGCAGCCGCCTCTTCGTGGGAGACACAATTAGCCGCAAGGTCTCCTTGGTTCGCGCCAAGATCGAAACCGCGTGTGGAACACACGTCGGCTAGATTCTCGGACATCCTAGGCGGCAGTGGACGCGGGCAGTGTCCGGCTGTCACACACGCAAAGTAGTCGCCAACGCTCACCTCCTTGCGAAGCATATTTACGATTTCGCCATCAATGACGAGACACGACCACTTCGGTGTGTGAGGTTGGCATACCGCATCGGGGAGAGGGTTTGAGCTGAGTTCCGCGTCCTCAGCGCTCTCCGCACTAGGACCTGGAGGGTCACGGTGCTGGCTCGAGACCGGTGGGTCGGCATGTGCACTATTCGAAGCAGGAAGCACACGCGTACAGCTACCGCTACAAAGAATCGCGACAGCCGCCCACAAGCCAACTTGACTCAAGACGCAGTTGGGTTTCGACAGAAGCACTCGATTCTCGTGGTCAGGATTAGCCCCATCGTAGACGTCAGTCCTCCGCGAGGTTCGAGAAAGCGGACCGGTTCGTGGTACGGTCTCCCCCGGCGTCAGCCCAGGGCGCTTCGAGCGCCCGCTGGCTCGGCGAGAACGCCGCGGCCTGGCGGGAGGCCCCTCCCGCGCCCTCCAGCAGGGCGGCCCGTATTTCGCATAACGTGTATTACGCATAGTCGGTTCTGGTTCGTGCCGACCATGGCCATGGCCCTTTCTTTCAATATTGAACGAACGCGTCACAACGAACGTAGTACGCGAAAGCACGCAACATCTCGCCGTCAGTTACAACACGCCCTTGAGCCATGAGATTCCGCCGAATCGATCGAACGTCCTCTACGCTCACCGTCTCTTGATAGCAAGAAGGAATATCATCCTCCTCCACCGAATCAGGATCCACCAGTAAGACAACGGAATCTAGCTCAAGCTTGGTAGTCCGAGTGTAGATTACGTGATGCCAATCTAGATTCGGAACACCCGAGAATACGTCTCTAAGCGTGCGCTTGCCTACGAAATTTGTCACTATTCCTGCCCCATCGGGAATGTCCACCCGCGCCGCCCGGATGGAGTTGCCCCGGTTCGGTAGACGCCCCCGAGGAGGCTATCCTCGAGGAACGAGACCGACATGGGCAAGCGAAGGAAGTACACCGCCCGTGTAGGAACGGCCGCCCCGTCCGAAGGTCCTGCGAGAGGCTCTCGGGCGGGGCACGCACCAGCGCACCGCCTGCCCTTGCCCTTTGGCGCGGGCAACGTCCTCGAGACGCGGTGCTTCGCAGATCTGGCCAGGGCAAAACCAAACGCAGCGCCTGAGATCGCGATTTGCGCAGGGCAATCGCGACCGCAGGCGCTGCGTTGCGTCTTGGGTCCTCCGAGAGGCGCGGGCAGGCGATGCGCGGCGGATTGCCGGCCTCAACAC
>JBCCAW010000413.1:0-5412 GCA_039814655.1 Myxococcota bacterium
CGAGGGCCTGGTCCTCCGCTACGGACACGTCACGGATGCTGGGCACACTCGGCTCGGTCCGGTCCCGATCACCAAACCGGCGCGGGCCATCCGCGACGTCATCGACACCCACCTTTCCCCAGAGCACATCGAGCGGGCCATCGGCGACGCCCGCCATCGTGGCCTCATCTCAAGGGACGAGGCAGACCAACTCGAAGCGCGGTTGCGCGAGCGCCGGAGGACCTGATGGCCAAAGCCCCACCACACAAATGGATCTTCCGCGCTCGCTTCCGTCGGCATGCCTACGGATGGAAGTCACAGCCGGCGATCAAGCGGATCAAAGAAGCCGTCTCCGAGATCAAGAAGGTGGCGAAGAAGGACCCTCTCCTCGCCGCCGAAGGGGCCGTGCTCTTCCTCGAGAAGGTGTCGCCCGCCATCGAGCAGGTCGACAGCTCGTCGGGAGCCATCGGAACGGCGGTGAACAACGCCATCGCCGCACTGGTGGAGATCATCACTGCGGCGCCCGCCGACGAAGGCACGCGGGGGAAGTGGCTCGAGCGGGTGTGGGAAGCCTACCAAGACGACGACATCCCGTACCTCGAGTCGCTCGGGGACTATTGGGGCGAGCTCTGCGCGAGCCCCGAGATCGCGTCCCACTGGGCCGACCGGCTCATCGGGACGTGCAAGATGGCGTGGAGCCCCGACCCCGAGCTGCGAGGCTTCTTCAAAGGCACCACGAACTGTCTGAGCGCGCTCGTCGCGGCGGGCCGCCACGAGGAGCTTCTCGAGCTGCTCGACATGGCCCCCTACAAGATGTGGCACTACCGGCAGTACGGCGTGAAGGCCCTCGCCGCAATGGGGCGGAAGGCCGAGGCCATCCGGTACGCCGAGGAGGGCCGCGGTCTGAACGACAGCTCCGTCGCCATCGCGCGGGGATGCGAAGAGGTGCTGCTCTCCTCGGGGCTCGTCGACGAGGCCTACAAGAAGTACGGGCTCATCGCCAACCAGGCCGGGACCTATCTCGCGTGGTTCCGTGCGGTGGCGAAAAAGTACCCCCACAAGTCGAAGGCTGAGGTGCTGGCCGATCTGGTGGCACACACGCCCGGCGACGAAGGCAAGTGGTTCGCCGCAGCGAAGTCGGCAAAGCTCTTCGACGAGGCCATCGCGCTCGCCAATCGGACCCCGTGCTCGCCGCAGACCCTCACGCGGGCAGCGCGCGACTTCGAGGAGAAGAACCCGACCTTCGCGCTCGAGGCGGGCATGGCTGCGCTCCGCTGGCTGGTGGAGGGTTACGGCTACGAGATCACCGGCGCAGAGGTGCTCGCCGCCTACTTCCACACCATGCAAGCCGCCGAACATGCGGGCATCGTCGAAGAGACGCGGGCGAGAATTCGAGACCTCGTCTCCCGCGAAGCCCTCGGCGAACGCTTCGTCACCCGCATCCTCAGGCGCTACCTGGAGCTGAACTGATGGCCCACCTACGGCACGGTGAACGCGACTCGGTCGTCGACGCGGCCCTCGACGCGATGGACGCGGAGCAACTGCGCGGGTTGATTCGCGCGCTCATCCCCTGGCTCAACGACGCGACCCAGGCCCGCCTGACGAACGAGGTGGTGGACCGAGCCGCCCGGGCTTCGAGCGGCTGGGTCCCGGCGACGCCAAGCGAACGGCGCATCGAGGAGATCGAGGCCTTCGTCGCAGCCGCGAAGCGCGTCCACCAGGCCGACCCGAGCGACGTGGACGACTACCTGCGGGAGGGCACACACGCTTTTCTGGCCCGCGACTACGCGTCGGCGTTCCGCATCTTCCGAGCGCTGCTCACCCCCATCGGCGACGGCGACATCGACCTCGGCCAGCACGAGTTGGTCGACGAGGTCCTCGGCGTGGATATCGACGCGTGCGCCAAGCAGTACGCGGTCGCGATGTACATGACCTCGTCGCCGAAGAACCGAGCCCGCGCGGTGTGCTCGGCGATCGAGGACGTCCAAGGTGTCGGCTACTTCTTTGAGCCCCTCCGCGAGCTTGAGCGCGTGGCGGTCGAGCCCCTGCCCAACTTCGACGACTTCCTGGCGCAGTGGCAGACGTTGGTCGAAGAGCAGGTTGTTGGCGCCCAGAAGACCGATTGG
The DNA here is from genome assembly GCA_039814655.1 of Myxococcota bacterium. Lineage (GTDB taxonomy): Bacteria > Myxococcota_A > Polyangia > Polyangiales > Houyiibacteriaceae > CALCTH01. Next base: position 2,106 of record JBCCAW010000413.1, read on the forward strand.
GACCGGCCCGAGGACGGCTGGCTTCGCGAGGTGGTCGCACGCACGCAGGGGGCAGCCGGGCTCGCCGAGCTCGCTCGAAGGAGCCGCCAAGCGGACGACCTTCGCGCTTGGTGCAGCGCTCTGGTGAAAGCCGGGGACTGGCCGTTGGCACGAGCCGCCTACGAGGAGGCCGAGGAGCTGGTCGAGGACCGCTTCTACTCCCGCGGGGACTTCCTCGATGGCGCTGCGCTCGCCGCCCAGGAGCTCGCCTCGGACGATCTCGGCGCCTCCCTCGAGCGGGCTTGGCGGGAGGCACCTTCCCTCACTCGGCTTCGTCGCTGGCTCGGCGCCTGCGCGACCCGCGAGGAGCTCGTGGAACGAGCGGGCGCGGCGCTGGAGATGGTCCCGGCCGGGGCCGCGCGGCAGTGCGCGCTGCTCCATGTGCTCCGCGGAGAGCTTGATGAAGCAGCCACGCTCCTGGCGAACGCCCGAGGGCTGGGATGGTCGGACGCCGAGCATCCTGGCCACCTCCTGTTTCCGCTCTTCGTTGGTCTTCTTGAAGGGACGAAGGCCGCCGTCGACTTGCCGCGCGACCACACGGATATGAGCAGCCTGATGGCCGACGACCGGCCGAAACTGCGAACGCCAACCATCGATGCGTTGCTCCGGCTCGTAGACCTCAGGCTCCCCGAGGACGAGAGCCTCAGGGCGTCCGTGATCTCGGCGATGCGCGCGGCAGCGGAGAAGCGGGTCGAGGGCGTGACCGCGAACAAGCGTCGCCGCCACTACGGACACGCAGCGTCGCTCGCTGTCCAGTGCGCCCGGGCCGACGGCTCTACGGCAGGCAAAGCCTGGCTGCGCGAGCTCATGGATGAGTACCGCCGCTACCCAGCGCTGAAGCGCGCGTTCAAGGCCGCCGGTTCATGAGCGCGGCCGGTGTTCGCGCCGGTCGCGGGTTTACACAAAACTAAAGCCTGGCTTAATGTTCTTGCATGAGCGAGGCGACCGCCAAGTCGCCCGACTGGGACCACCTCTTCGAGGTCGCGGCGGCCCAGGATGGGCTCTTCACGACGCAGCAGGCGGCCGAGGCAGGCTACTCGCCGCAGCTGCTCGCGCACCATCTGGGCTCCGGCCGCATGGTCCGCGTGCGGCGCGGGGTGTACCGCCTCGTGCACTTCCCCGCCGGCGACCACGAGGACCTCACGGTGGTCTGGCTCTGGTCCGAGCAGGAGGGCGTCTTCTCCCAGCAGACTGCGCTCGCGCTGCACGACCTCTCCGATGTGCTGCCCTCGCAGGTGCATCTCACGCTCCCCGAGACGTGGCAGAAGCGCCGGCTCCGGGTCCCCAATGACGTGGTCATTTACTACGGCACCGTCGCCGAGGGCGAGCGGCGCTGGTTCGGGCCGGTGCCGGCCACCGCGCCGCTGCGCACGCTCGAGGACTGTGCCGCTCAGCACCTCCCGCCCGAACTGCTGCGCGGTGCGGCCCTGGATGCGCTCGACCGCAGGCTGGTAAGGCGTGACAATCTCGCCGTCGTCGAAGCCGCGCTGAAGTCCTTCGGGGGTCTCGATCCGTGACCCGCGAGTACCGCACCGCGGCAGCCTTCAGGCAGGCACTGGAGCAACGGCTCCGAACCGCGTCGACCTCGGGCGTCGACTTCGCTCGTCGCCGCCAGCTCGTGGTGTTCGATCGCTTCCTTGCGCGCATCGCCCTCGAGCTCGGCGACGCCGTGACGCTCAAGGGTGGCCTCGCCGTCGAGCTCCGCATCGAGCGGGCACGAACCACGACGGACGTCGACCTCCGCGTGATGGGCGCGCCGGACGACATCCTCGCCCGCCTCGATGCCTCCGCGAAGCTCGACCTGGGCGACTTCATGGTCTTCAGCCTCCAGCCTCACGCCCGGCACCCTGAGATTCAGAACGACGGGATGCAGTACGACGGCGTTCGATTCCGTGCCGAGTGCAGCCTCGCGGGTAAGGTCTACGCTCGCCCGTTCGGCGTCGACGTGGCAATCGGTGATCCCATCCTCGGTGAGCCCGAGGTCATGGTCGCCGACGATGCGTTGGCCTTCGCAGGCATCGCGCCGCCAACGCTGCGCGTGTACCCGGTCGAGACCCACGTCGCCGAGAAGCTCCACGCCTACACGATGCCGCGCGCTCGCCCGAACTCGCGGGTGAAGGACCTGCCCGACCTCGCGCCGATCGCCACAGCCGGAGCCGTCGAGGCCGGTCGGCTACGCGCTGCGATCGACCAGACCTTCTACTTCCGCGGGACGCACGCCGCACCTGGCAGCCTCCCGGCGCCGCCCGATACGTGGGAGCGGCCCTACGCGACCATCGCAAAAGAAGATCAGCTTCGGTGGTCGACCCTCGCTGAGGCGTTCGAGGCCGCCCGCGCGTTTCTCCACCCGGTGCTGGCCGGCCATGGCGACGCTTCCTGGGATCCGAGCGTCTGGACGTGGGTGGCGGCACCCGGGCAATCTGACAACGAGAGCGAATAGCGATGCCGACGATGCCGCGGTTTGAAGCCGCCGTCCGGGCGCGCCTCGGTTCCGGCGAGGGCTGAAGGCTCGACGTTGATCGATTCGGCTCGGGTCAGCTTCACCGCTGGCCATCAAGCCGGTGCCGCGAACTTATGCCGGACAAGATGCCCAAGCGTCAGGCGTCGGCGCCCTTTCGTGTTTCACCCTTCAGAAGCTCGCTCGCGTCGAATGGAGGATGCCCACCGACATGGTCGAGCTGCCACGCGCGCGCCTTACGCATCAACCCCAGGTAGTACGCGTCCTGGGAGTCGTCGCTGAGCGACACGACGAACGCGCTGCCCCGGCCGTTCGCGCGTGTGTTCCCGCTGAACCAGAGGTAGTGGGCGCGGGGCGAAACGTGCGCGAGCTTTCGCGTGAGGTTGGCGCTGCTCGTTTGGCCGCGGTGCAGCGTTCCCGCGTTTCGAAGGACGTAGCCATCGCGCTCTCGCGTGAAGCGTCGCTCCCACACGACCCGGCTCGGGGTGAACGGCGGCACGACGAGGTCTCCGCGCGTCGCATCCGTGTGCCGTCCGACCGCGCCCAGCGCTTTGCCCGCGAAGCCCAACCACTTCGGGCCGAACCAGTTGTCGATACGAACGACGTAAACGGCGTCGGGTTCGCCGGTGCGAAAGACGCGGGTTGCGAGGCGATCGACAATGGAGACGAACTGCTCATCGTCCCCGGCTTCAAGGGGAGCCGTCCATGCAGTGCGCTCGCCGAGCATGCCTCCCGCATAACACCCACGCGGTATCGCCTGCTTCGTTTGGGTGTCTCCCCAGAGCCCGACCACGCGTACTTCCGAGGGCG
>JBCCAW010000281.1:0-7628 GCA_039814655.1 Myxococcota bacterium
CGCGCCGTCCGAGCGTTCGGGGTACGGGCCGCGAAGAGGAGTGTGACGGAACCATGAAGCGACTTTCCTTGCTTGCCCTCGCCGGAGCCCTGGCCCTCGCGGGATGCACGACGGACGAGATCGACCTGCCCATCTTCGGCGACGCGGGGCCCATCGACGTCGACATGAATACGGGAGGCGGTGCCGTCGGTCCGTGCCCCGAGGGTGCCGACACGCCGCCGGACCCCGAAGGCATCTCGCTCCCCTGCTGCGCGCGCTCTTCGAACGCGGACCGGCTGGGTGACGTCCAGCTTCGGCTGACCTCGGTGCGCTTCACGGCGCCGGATTCGGTCAACCCGGACACGGCGGGCCCGCTCACCAACTCGCTGCTCCAGCAGGCCATCGACCAGGAGCGTTTCAACTGGACGCTCCGTATCCAGGACGACGGCGGGGCGGTCACGGTCCAGGCCGGAGGCGGCATCCGCCAGGACGGGGGCGCGCTGGCCTTCGCCAACGGCAACGCCACGACCCCTATGGGAGACAACCCGCTCCTCGCGGACGCGAGCCGCTGGGACCCTTCGACCACCCCGGGCGAATACACGGGCAACACGTTCATGCAGACGGAGCCGGCGGGCTTCACGTCCGTGCCCGTATTCAACGTGGAGGGCAACGTGCTGCTCGAGTTCCCGCTCCAGAGCACGTCCTTCAGCCTGGAGCTGGACGAGACGCGCACCTGCGCGGGCGTCCGCCGAAACGACTTCTCGGGCATCAAGTTCGAGGCGGCGGGGACCCTCGAGACCTTCACGCGCGTGGAAGACACCGTGGGCTTCGAGGTCAACCAGCCGCCCCTGCCCCCGGGCACGCAGCTCTGCGCCATCCTCGGCCAGTTCGGCCCGCCGCTCGGCCTCACGAGCCCCTGCGACCCGAACGAGCGCTCGGCCTGGGGCGTGCTCCCCGACAGCGTGTGCGACGAAACGGGCTGCACCCTGGGCGGCTGCGACGGCATGACGACCTGCAACGCCTGGCGCGTCGCCGCGAACATCTCGGCCGCGGCCTACGACATTCAGTAGCCGCGCCTGGACATTCAGTAGCCGCGCCTGGACCCCGGAATCGCCCCGTCGCCTGCGCTACGGGGCGCTTTTCGTTCAGGCCGCGTCGACGAAACGACGGCGTTCGGCGCCGACCACCTTGAGCAGCTCGCGCTTGTCCACCAGGCCCGCGTCCAGCAGGGCGCGCATGTAGCCGTCGGCGTAGCCGTGAGCCCGAGCGAGCTTGGCGTAGGCCGCGCCGTCGAAGCGGGCGCGGAGCACCTCCCGCAGCAGCTCCTTCAGGGTCTCGACCAGCTCGTCGCGCGTCATGGGCTCGTGCCTCCACCTGCCGGATGCCCGAGGCCGCCCGGCAGGTCAAAAAAAGGGCGGCGCGGAGCCGGGGAGCGCGGCGGCGCCTGCGCGGCGTGTTCGCCGGTGCAGCGGAACGGGCGCCCCCCAAAAGGCCCAGGCGCGCTCGTGCCGGGCCGTGGGGCGTCGTGCTACGGAAGGCGCATGTGGCGGCTTCGAGTCCCCTCTCCGATCGCTGTCCTTTTAGGCTGCGCGAGCGCCTCTCCGGGCCCCTGTCCTACGGGCACCGCGCGGGCTTCGAGCGGGGCGTGCCTCCGGGGATGCCGCCCCGCGGAGTGCGCGATGGCCTCCTGCGACGACGGGCTCGTCTTCGTGCGCACGGCGACGGGTGAAGGCCTCTGCGTGGACCCGGAGGACGTTCCCCTGGTCCCGCCTGCCGACGGCGGCCCCCCGGGCGATGGAACGGACCTCGGAGCCGGGGACCTCGGAGCCGGGGACGCCGGCGACGGGGGCGCCGGCGACGCCTTCCCGTCGACCGTCGAGGTCTGCGACGGGAACGACGACGACGATTGCGACGACCTCGTCGATGAGGGCTGCGAGTGCACCAACGACGACGTCGAGGCCTGCGACGTGCCGGACGCCTTCGGCGCCTGCGTCCCCGGCGACCGGGCCTGTGCCGACGGCACCTTCGGGCCCTGCCTCGCTCGCGCCACTCCCGGCGACGAGACCTGCAACGGCCTCGATGACGACTGCGACGGCGAGACCGACGAGTCGCCGGGGCTCTGTGTGCCCACGGCCGTCAGCGCCGAAGCCGGCGTCTCGACGACCTGCGCCGTGCTTCCCGGCGCCGACGTCGTCCGCTGGGGTGACAACTTTTACCGCATGGCCTCTCCGGACGGCACGCTCGACACCACGGCCCCGGTGAGCCTCGTGGGCCTGGGGGGCTTCGGGAGGCTCTCGGCCGTGCAAGTCGAGCTCGGCTTTCGGAGCGGCTGCGCGGTGCTCACGAGCGGCCGCCTCGCGTGCTGGGGGTCGAGGGGCATCGGGATCGACGTGGCCGAAGTCGTTGCTCCGACGCAGGTCCGCCTCGAAAGCGCGCCCTTTCTGGACTCCGTGCGCGACGTCTCCGTCGGAACGACTCGCGTGTGTGCGGTCGGGACCGCCGACGGATCGCTCGCGTGCTGGCTTTGGGACACGGACGAGACGCCGGCGCCGGTGCGCGACGGCGATGGCGCGACTCTCGAGGGCATTCGTCGCGTGGCCGTGGGCTCGGGCCACGTCTGTTTCGCGCGGGTCGACGGGACCGCGGGGTGCTTCCCCGAAGCGCTGGGGAGCGCGATCAACCAGAGCGGCGAGCTCGGGGACGGCACGACGGACCCCGAGCCGAGCGAGGGCCCGCGGACGGTCGTCTGGGCCGACTCCGGGCGCCCGCTCACCGGTGTGGTGGACGTGACCGCGGGAATCGACTTCGCGTGCGCGCTCCTCGCCACGGGCCGGGTGGCGTGTTGGGGAGCCGACGCACGCATCGGGGACGATCGCTCGTCCGGTCCGCTGGGTGCGCGGCTCGTCTTGCGTGAAGACGCTGCAGTGCTCGAAGGGGCCTCGCGCCTAGCTTCGAAGGGCACCGCGTCATGCGCGCTCGGCGCGGCCTCGGGCGAACCCTACGTGCGCTGCTGGGGGCGCAGCTCGGCCAGCGAAGAGCTCGGCGTCGCGCTGAGCGGCAGCGGCGTGACCCTACGTGTCGCGACCCCCATCGAGGCGGAACTGTCTGCGGCCAACCTCACGATGGGCGACCGGCATACCTGCGCCTGGCCCGAGGTCGCGTCTCGCGTGGAGTGCTGGGGCAGCAACGTAGTAGGCGAGCTGGGCATTGGCACTACCGTGGGCGGCGGAGCCGAGCCCCGCGAGGTGCTCCTTCCGGCGCCCTGAGCGCGGCGAAGGCGGTGCCGTGGAGCGGGGTTGGCGTTGGCCGCCGCTCAACGACGCGGCATGGCCACCCAGTAGTCGAGGTCGAGGACGACCTGCGGGTGGTAGCGCTTCTTGCCGTCTTTTTCGACGCGCAGCGGCGGAAGCTCCGCGTCCCGGTTCTTCACGCCCACGAGGCGCAGCCGGAGCGCGCCGAGCGTGTCGCTGAGCGGCTGCGCGTCGAGCACCTCCGTCGCGGCGTAGAGCGTGTCCCCGGCGAAGGTCGGGTTGGCGTGCGCCCCGCCGTTGAAGGCGAGTAGGCCGAGGGCGTTTTCGAGGCCCTTGAAGCTGAGGGAGCGGCAGACGCTGATCACGTGGCCGCCGTACATGAGCCGGCGCCCGAAGCGGCTCGCCTTCATGGCGTGCGCGTCGAAATGAACCTTGGCCGTGTTCTGGTAGAGGCGCGTGGCGAGCATGTGGTCCGACTCTTCGATGGTCATGCCGTCCACGTGGTCGATGACCTCGCCGACCTCGTAGTCCTCGAAGAGGAAGGGCCCGCCCGTGGCCCAGGGCTCGCGATGCGCGAGCGTCAGCGACGCCGGCACCACCAGCTCGCTGGCGCGCACCTCGCCGGGCACCTCGGGCACGTCCTTGCGCCCCGTGGGCGTCGCCGGGTCCCGCTTGTGCACCATCACCCAGCGCACGTACTCGAGCACGGCCTCCTCGCGCTGGTTCGTTCCCACGGTACGCACCCACACGACGCCGGTCTTGCCCGAGGAGTTCTCCTTGGTGCCGAGCACCGTGCTCACGGCCCGCAGCGTGTCGCCGGGATAGACGGGGCAGAGGAAGCGAAGCCCGGCGTAGCCGAGGTTCGCCACGGCGTTGAGGCTGACGTCGTCCACGGTCTTGCCGAAGACGAGGTGGAAGACGAGCAGGTCGTTCACCGTCTCGCGCGCGTAGCCGAGGCGCCGCGCGTACTCGGCGGAGCAATGAAGCGGACTCCGGTCCCCGGTCAGCGCGATGTAGAGCGCCGCATCGCCCTCGGTCACGGTGCGCGGCACCGCGTGGCGGAGCTCTTGCCCGGTCTCGAAGTCCTCGAAAAAGTGCCCTGCGCGCGTCTTGCTCATGTGTCTGCTCCGGCGCCGCCCCAAGGCGCTCGGCGTGGGGATAGCACACGCTCGAGGGACCGATTTTTGGCCGGCGGCGCGCACCCCGGGGTACAGCTAGCGCTCCTGAATCCGTGAGAAAATAGGGGGGCGTCGGGCCAGCGGAGGCGTTGAGTCCGGCGAGCGACGCTCCCGTTTGGCCTATGACTCCTTCTCCCGCGGACGAACTCTTGCTCCGCCTGCTGCGCGCTCTTCGCAGCCGGGACCGGCCCACGGCTCGGGCCTGCGCCGAAGAGGCCGTGCGCCGGGGCACCTCCAGCGCGCTCGTCGATGCCATGCTCGAGATGGCGGACGTCACGCAGCCCGGGCTTCCCATGGGTGAGCCGGACCGGCGCCTCGCCGTGCTCCTCGACCTGCCCATGCTCGGCGAGCTCGAGGGACGCGCGGTGCCGCTCACGCCAGCGGCGGAACGCGTCGTCGGCGTAGGCTTTCCCGGCGACCTCGCCGACGGCCTCGAGGAGCTTACGGGTGCGGGACGGGCCGAGCTCGAGGCGCTCCTCGCCGCGGCCCGGGATTCCGGTCGCGCCGGGCGCACGGTGAGCACGGAGCAGGGCGCCTGGCGCCTCGCCGCCACCTTCGACGGGGAGAGCACGCGCGTGAGCGCCGCCCCCGCGCATCACGGTGGCGGCCGGGAGCAAGAGCATCTGGCGACGCTCAACCATGAGCTGACGAACGGGCTGACGGCCCTGGCGAGCCTGGCGGCCATGGCCCGGCACCCCTCCTCCGATGCGGCCTACGTGCGCGACGCGCTCTTGAAGATCGAGCAGACCGCGGTGGCCACGGTGCGCTCGGCCAAGGGCACGCGCCGGGCCCTCGACAGCGCTCGTCCCTCGCTCCCGCCGCGCGCCCTCGAGCTCTCGCCCATCCTCATCGACCTCGTCGAGAGCTTCGAGGCGCTCGCGCGGGCGCGCCAGGTGGTCCTCGAGCGGCGCATCGCCGCGGACCTGCGCACCTTCGCCCGGGATACGGACCTCCGGTCCATCGTCTGGAACCTGCTCAAGAACGCCATCGAGGCCGGGGGACGGCGCGTGCGCGTAGGCAGCGCCGAGCACGGCGAGCGCATCCGGGTGATCATCGACGACGACGGCCCGGGTATGAGCCCCGCGGTGCAGAAACGTGCCTTCGAGCCCTACTACACGACGAAGGAAGGCGGCACGGGCCTCGGGCTGCCGCTCGTGAAGCACCTCGTGGACCGGCTCGGCGGAACGCTCCTCGTGGAGTCCGAGCCGGGCCGGGGCACGCGCATGGTGGTGAGCCTCCCGCGTACGGACGAGGAGGTGGCCGTTGTGAGCGGCGTCCGCGCCCGGCCGCTGCTCGGCCTCGGCGTGGTGCTCCTCGGCCCGCAGGCCGCGGGGCTCGGCGAGGACCTACGCCACGCGGGCGCGGACGTGCTGGACCTGCACGACGTGCTCGAGCGCGGCCAGCGCGTCGCCGTCGCCGTGGTGGACGCGACGAGCGTGACCGGGCCCCGGAGCGCCATCCTCTCGGGGACGCTCCGGGAAGCGGCGGAGCACACGCTCTGGCTCGGCGCGCCGGGCGTCGAGGTACCCGTGACCGATCCGCGGCTGCCGCCGAGCGCGCCGCTCGCGCGCGTGCTCGAGACGCTGCGGGACCTTCGGGACCAGGCCTTGACGGCGAAGGAGCCGGACCTTCACCGGCGCCGGCGCGTCACGTCCCGGTAGCGCCAACCAATGGTCGCGAGCTCGCGCGCCGCGCGCAGAGCGTCGCCGGTCTGGAGCTTCGAGCCGTCCACGTCGCGCCAGCGGCGGAGCGGCAGCTCGTAGAGCCGGTCCGCGAGCTCCTCCCCGGCGGCGGCGTAGCGCCGGCCGAGGCGGGCGAGGACCTCCACGTCGAAGATCCACCGGGACACGAAAGGCGTCGCGAAGGCCTCGGGCACGACGGCGGGCCGGAAGAGCTTGGCCCCGCATTGCGTGTCGTAGACCGGGAGCCGGAGCACCTCGCTCACCGCCGTGGCGAAGACGCGGCCGGAGTAGTGGCGGAACGCCTTGCGCTCGATCTCCCGGCCGAGGAGCTTGGCGCGCGTGCCGAGCACCACGTCGATTTGCGGACGTCGCGTCAGCACCTCCACGAAGCGCGGCAGCTCTTCGAGCGGCGTCGCCAGGTCCGCATCCCAGAACCCGACGTAGCTCTCGCCGCTCGCGTCGTCGGCCGCCTGACGCGCCCCGGCCAACATGCCCTGGCGTACGGCTTCGGCCTTTCCGGCGTTCTTCGGGAGCGCCAGCACCTCCGCGTGCGGTAGCCGCGCGGCGAGCGCTTCGAGCACGCCACGGGTTCCGTCCTTGCTGCCGTCGTCGACGAAGAGGTAGCGAATCGCGAGCCCGGAGGGCGCGAAGGCGAAGAAGCGCTCCGGCTGGAGCCGGCGCTCTTCGTTGTAGCAAGGGACGACGAGCACGGCGCCGGGCACGGCCGCACGGTGACCGAGGGCCCGTAGCGCCGCAAGGGGCTAGAGCGGCGCGTCCGGCGCCTCGAGGCCGCCGCCCTCCATCGCTGCCCTGGGCACCGGCTGCGGCGAGCTCGCGTAGCCGGCCCCCCAGCAGAAGGGCCCCTCGGGCAGTCGGGCGCAGGTGAAGTCCGGACCGAGGGCCACGAGGCCGACGGGACCGGGAAGGGGCACGGGGGCGAGCACGCGGCTGCGGCGGCGAGATCCGAGGCCGAGGGCGCCGCTCCGGGACGCTCCGCGGCAACGGAGGACTCCCTCCCGGGACGCGCAGCTGTGCCGCGCGCCGAGGCCCAGCACCGCAGCGCCGGCGAAATCCGGCGCCGCGCGCGGCTCCTGAAGCGGGCGCGCCGGGGACGGGAGGAGCTGTCGCGCGCCGTTGGCGCCCCAGCAGCGCCAGGCGACGCCCTCGCGGGCGCAGGCGCTGCGCGGGCCGAGCGCCAAGGCCTCGGCGCCCCGGAGCACCGGCGCGGCCCAGGGTCGGTAGCCAAGCTCCGGGAACGCGCCGAGCTGCCCCTCGCTCCCGTCGCCCCAGCACCAAACGGTCCCCGCCGCGTCGCGCGCGCAGCCGAAGGAGACCCCGAGCGCCAGCTCCACGACACGCTCCAGGGGTCCCTCGGCGCTCACCACGGGCGCAGGCTCGGGGCTCCCCTCGGCGCGCCCCACCCCGCGCTGCCCGCGCTCGCCGCGGCCCCAGCAAAGCACGCGGCCGGCAACGAGCGCGCAGCTCGTGGCGCCGCCGGCGGCCACGGCGCTGGCCCCGCGGAGCACGGCGCGCGCGAC
>JBCCAW010000540.1:0-4134 GCA_039814655.1 Myxococcota bacterium
ACGCGACGAGGCGGTCGAGGGAAGGGAAGAGCACGACGCCCTTCTGACAGAGCACGACGCCGCGGGCGTCGGGGGTGACGCCCGGCGTTCGGAAGCGCGTCTGATGCAGCGCGGCCCGCTCGAGCATGAGCGCGCACGCTAGCACGCCTTGCCCCCGCCGGCCTTGCGTGGCGCGGGCGGCGCCTCCCTTCGGCGCCGGCTTCCCGAGGCGACGTGACGCCGGGCTCAGGGCCCGGCGGACATGCCCGCGTCGCCCACCAGCGAGGGTGCCGTACCGACGCTGACCTCGATGAAGGCCGGGTCCGCGCTTTCGGCGTCCGCGCGGACGCGGAAGCTCGCCGGGGTGTCGCCGGCCCGCAAGCCGAGCTGCGCCCGTCCCGCGCCGTCCGTGGTCGCGAAGCGAGCATCGAGGCTGGTGTCGTGGGCCTGGCCGCTGAAGGAGAAAGCTACGCTCTGGTTCGGGAGCGCGTTGCCGCCGGCGTTCCGGTAAAAGAACGCCACCGTGGCGCGCTCGCCGGGGGCCAGGCGCAGCGGCGTGTCGCTCACGGCCTCGAGGGTGCGCGTGGGCGGCAAGGGGACCGAGCCGGCGTCGACATCGGGCAGGTGCGCGGGGAGCGCCGCGTCGCCGCACGCGCCGCCCGTGAGGAGGAGCGCCAGCGTGAAGTAGAAGTGAGGACGAATAAGCAAGCCGCCAGAATAGCCAAGGGTTCTGCGCCGTGCCACGAAACGGGGCCGCGCTCGGCGGGCGAGGCGAGGAATGGCGGCGCCTCGGCGCGGGTGTTAGGGACCGCCGTGGGTCTCGCCGCCGACATCGCCTTTCGCTACCTGCGCTCGAAGAAGCAGCAGACCGTCTCGGTGATCACCGTCATCGCCGTGACCGGCGTGGCGCTGGGCGTCGCGGCGCTGCTGGCCGTGCTCGCCATCACCACGGGCTTCCAGGAGGAGTTCCGCAACAAGGTGCTGGGCGTGAACGCGCACGTGCTCGTCATGAAGTACGGCGTCGACTTCGACGAGTACCGGGACGTGATGGCGCTGGCGGATGGGACGCCGGGCGTCGCGGCCAGCGCGCCCTTCCTGCTCCAGGACATGATGCTCGCGAAGGGCGACCGGCTGGCGAACGTGCTGGTCAAGGGCATCGACCCGGAGCGCATGGGCGACGTGCTCGACCTCCCCGGACAGATCATCGAAGGCGGCCTCGAAGGGCTTCGCCGGCCGGGCACGCAGCCTCCACCGGCGCCAGCCGACGACGACGAGGAGGATGATGGCTACGCCTTTCTCGACGAGCTCGAGCCCGGCGCGGAGGGCGCGGACGACGAGGGCGCGGACGAGGTCCCCGGCGCCGACGTGACGCCTCCGGCGGGCGCGGAGGTCGCGAGCCCGGACGAGGCCAACGATTGGCTTGCCCTGCTAGCCGACGACGACGACGACGACGGCGACGAGGGCGACGAGAACGACGACGAGCCGCTGCCGACGCCGGAGGTCGCGAGTCCCTCGGAGATCGAAGAGCTGCTCGGCGCCCTCGCGACAGAAGCGGGAGATGCATCCGGCGGGTCCCACGAGCGCGGCGGTGGAGACGAGCGCGGCGGTGGAGACGAGCGCGGCGGTGGAGACGAGCGCGGCGGTGGAGACGAGCGCGGCGCCTTGACCGACTGGGAGCGCCGTCTCGTGGACGAGCAGCTCGCCGAGCGTCCCGACGCCGGCGAGTCCACGGCCGCGCTTCCGGGCCTCGTGGTCGGCGCGACGCTGGCCCGGCAGGCCGATCTGAGCGTGGGAGACCGCATCCGGCTGGTCTCGCCGCTCAGCGGCGTGGACCTGAGCTCCTTCGGCGAGGGCCGCGTGCCCCGAAGCCGGGACTTCCGCGTCATCGGCATCTTCCAGGCGGGCTTCCAGGAGTACGACTCGCGGCTGGTCTATGCGGACCTGCACGAGGCCCAGCACTTCTACGGCCAGGGCGACGCGGTGACCGGCGTGGAGATGCGCGTCGACGACCTCGAGCAGAGCGCGGCCATCGCCTGGGATTTGGAGCGCGAGCTCGGCGGGCCCTTTCACACCATCGACTGGGCCGAGCTCAACGTGAACCTCTTCACGGCGCTTCGTCTGCAGAAGCTGGTGCTCAGCCTGGTCATCGCCACGCTCATCTTCGTGGCGGCGTTCACCGTGGTGGCGACGCTGATCATGATCGTGCTCGAAAAGAAGCGGGAGATCGCGATTCTCAAGGCCATGGGCGCGACGAGCTGGACCGTGCTCCGCGTCTTCATGGTCCAGGGCACGGTCATCGGCCTCGCCGGGACCCTATTGGGTCTGCTCGTGGGCGGCGGCCTCGTGGCCTACCTCGCGACGCTCGAGTTCCCCCTCGACCCGAAGGTTTATCTCATCGACCACCTTCCCGTGGTCGTCGACGGCAGCGAGTTCGTGATCACGGCCATCGTGAGCCTGCTGATCTGCTCGCTCTCCACCGTCGCCCCGAGCGCCTGGGCCGCGAACATGCTGCCGGTCGACGGGCTCCGCTACGAGTAGCGGTGTTCATTGCCAGTTGGACCGGCTTCGCGTACCTCCAGCCAGTTTCGTAGGGGAGGGCAGGTGGCCGCGTGCGCCCCAACCCGCAGCGGGTGTTCATTGCCGGTTGGACCGGCTTTGCGTGCCGGCCCTCAGCACTCGATGATGTTGACCGCGAGGCCGCCGCGGGCGGTTTCCTTGTACTTGGTCTTCATGTCGAGGCCGGTCTGGCGCATGGTCTCGATGACCTGGTCGAGGCTGACCTTGTGCGTGCCGTCGCCGCGGAGCGCGAGGCGCGCGGCGTTGATGGCCTTCACCGAGCCCATGGCGTTGCGCTCGATGCAGGGCACCTGCACCAGGCCGCCGACGGGGTCGCAGGTGAGGCCGAGGTTGTGCTCCATGCCGATCTCCGCGGCGTTGAGGCACTGCGCCGGTGTGCCGCCCATGACCTCCGTGAGGCCCGCGGCGGCCATGGAACACGCCACGCCGACCTCGCCCTGGCAGCCGACCTCGGCGCCGCTGATGGACGCGCGCTCCTTGAAGATGGTGCCCACGGCGGCGGCCGTGAGCAGGAAGCGCCGGAAGCACGAGTCCTCCACGTCCCGGCCGTACCTCGCCCAGTACTTCATCACCGCGGGGATGATGCCCGCGGCGCCGTTCGTGGGCGCCGTGACGACGCGCCCGCCGGCGGCGTTCTCTTCGTTCACGGCCAGCGCGTAGAGGTTGACCCAGTCCATGGCCGCGAGCGGATCGTGCGGGTCGTCCTGCGCGTCCCGGCGAAGCTTGGCGAGCATGCTGGGTGCGCGCCGCCGGACCTTGAGGCCGCCGGGGAGAATGCCCTCCTCCCGGCAGCCCCGGTCGATGCACGCCTGCATCACGGCCCAGAGCCGATCGAGGCCCGTGTCGATCTCCGCGTCGCTCCGCCAGGCGCGCTCGTTGTGGCGCATGAGCGTCGCGATGCGCAGGCCGCCCTCGCGGCAGCGCTCGAGCAGCTCCGCGCCGGAGCCGAAGGGATGCGGCAGCGCCGTCGCGTCCGGGACGATGCGGTCCTCGCCGATGGCGCGCGGGTCCACCACGAAGCCGCCGCCGATGGAGTAATACTCGCGCTCGTGCACCGGCGCGCCGGTGGCGTCTTCGGCGCGAAAGAGCATGCCGTTCGGGTGGCCGGGCAAGACGCGGCGCTTGTGGAAGAGCAGGTCCCGCCGCGGGTCGCAGACCACCTCGCGTTCGCCGAGGAGCGCGAGGCGCTTCGTCTCCTGGAGGCGCCGCAGCACCGCGGGGATGCCGTCGACGTCGACATCCTCCGGCGTCTCCCCGAGGAGCCCGAGTAGCACGGCTTTGTCCGTGCCGTGCCCGCGGCCCGTCGCGCCAAGCGAGCCGTAGAGCTCGACGCGTACCTTGGCCGCACCTTCGAGCGTTCCCTCGCGCCGGAGCCCTTCGGCAAAGCGCCGCGCTGCGCGCATGGGCCCCACCGTGTGCGAGCTCGAAGGCCCGATGCCGATGGAGAAGAGGTCGAAGGTGCTGATGGGCATGAGCGGAGCGGCGAGGGTGCCCGCGGAGCGGTGCCCGGAGCGAGGGACCCCCGAGAGCAAGGTCACCGGTTTTCATTGGCGGACGGACCGGCTTTCGCCGATCCCG
>JBCCAW010000555.1:0-4041 GCA_039814655.1 Myxococcota bacterium
CGACGATTGCCGGGAGCAGGAAACCGCCCTTCTTCTTGTCTTCGGAAGAGGACGGCGGCGGCGCCATGGACGCCCGGGCCTCCGCGGCCTTGGCCTCCGCCTGGGCCTTTGTCGCCTCAGCGGCCGCCTTCTTGGCTTCCGCGTCGGCCTTGGCCGCGTCGGCCTTGGCCGCTTCTGCGCGGGCCTCCTCGGCCTTGGCGTTGGCCTCCGCGTCGGAAAGCCGGGCCTCGTTCATCTCGGACGGGATGGCCGCCGCGGGCGGCAGCGAGGCGTGGCTTCCGTTGGTCTCCGGGGCCGGAGGCGCCATGGAGCTGGCCAGGGCGCGCAGGTCGAGCTTGCCGTCCTCCTCGCCGTCGCCCTCCGTCGGGGCGAGCGCCGCCGGCGGCGGCATGGTCGAAGGCCGTGCCACGCGGGCGATGGCTTCCTGGTCGAGCTCCGGGTCGATGGTCGTCCTCTCGGTCACGTTCTAGCCCTGTTCGAAATGTGGAGCGTGCTCCAGTTCGGCGTTCCATCGGTCACGGCAGGCCAGCGGCCAACATACCTCGTGCCCGGGTGCGCCGGAAGGCGCGGAAGGTAGCACACTCGTTGCCCTCCGCACTTCAGCGGGTCGCTCTCGGGTCGTTCCATGCCTCTTCGACCCTCGCGGCTCTCGAACCTTGGGCCCATGCGCTCGCTCACCCCATGAGCACGACGAGCGTGAGCAGCGTCAGCGCCAGGAGCACCCCCAGGCCGAGGCCGAGCGGTCGCAGGGCCCGCATGCCGTAGCGGTCGGCGATGGCCATGCCCGCGAAGGCACCGGCGGAGAAGAGGACGAAGGTCGTGACCTCCACCGGATACCCCTCGCCGTAGCCATGAAAGAAGAGCAGGTTCAGCCAGAGCGCGAGCACCGCGCCGTCGATGGCGCCGAGGAGCGTCAGCGCGCGCCGTCCTCCGGTGTCCGGGGTCCCCTCGCTCATCGCGCCGCTCCCGTGAGGGCCCATGGAGCCAGGGGCCGAACGCTGCTCCGGCCCCGGAGCACCTCGATCCAACGCCGCAGGGACCGGTCGAGCGCCTGACGCGCCAGGTAGACGCGCATGGCTTCGCGCACCTCCTCGAGCTCCTGGCCCAGAAAGGGGTGCTCCCCGGCCGCGAAGGCCTCCTCGAGCTGCCGCTCGGTGACCCGAGACTCGCCGGCGAGGTTGGCCTGGAGGAAGACGCGCACCCGCGCACGACGCTCCGCCATGGTCCGCAGCTCGGTCTGCGCGGCCCCGAGGGCCCGGAGCAGCGCGGCGAGGCGCGCCTCGCCACCGGCCAGCTCCACGAGGCGACGTCGCTCCCGGGTCACGTCCTCCGGCGTGGGCGCCGCCACGCGGACGCGATTGGCCTCGCGGGCGATGAGCACCTCACCGACGAGCTCGTCGAGCGTTGCCCGAAGCAGGCTGGCGCCGAGGGGCCCGAGCGGCAGCGGACCTCGCGTCTGCCCGGCGAGGCGGAGCCGCGCGCGAAGCTCGACGTCGCTGATGAGGATGACCTCCGCGTCGGAGCCGGCGGCCTCCCGGGGGCTCGCGACGACGGCCGCGACGCCGTCACCCACCACCTCCGTGGGCCCACGTTGCGCGGCCGCCCGCAGGGCCGGCGAGGGGACTCCGAGCAGGGGGGCCGCGAGCAACAGCGCCACGAGCAACAGCGCCACGGGCAACAATGCGTCAGGAGCCGGCGGCCTGCTTCGCGGCGCCATCGTCGACCTCGGGGGGACCGTCCGTGGTGCTGTCCTCGTCGTCCGTCGAACGAACGGCCTTGGCCCGCACCCGCGGGAGTGGCTTGCGCTCACGGAGGAACTCGAGAAAGGCCAGCGCCGTATCGAGTTCCCGGGCGGGCAGGGCGTCGAGCACCTCGCGAGCCCGCCCTCGAAGGGCGTCGGCGGTCGCGCTGCGGCGAACCGGCGTGCGCTTTGGCGCAGGCTCTACCTGGGACACCACGTCGTCCGCCGTCGGCACGCGCCATTGGGGACGCTCGACGACGTCGATGTCGTGGGCCTCGATCCAGGCGTCCATGCAGGCCCGGAGCCGCTCCGACCGGAAGGTGAACCATCGCTCGCGGTCTACCGGGTAGGCCATGAGCACGTCCTTGAAGCGGCGGAAGGCCCCCTTGCCGTCGATGGAGCTGAGGAGCCGGTTCCGAAGCTCCGGCGCCTCCACCGTCGCGATGAAGCGCTCCATCCACCGGTACTGCTCCCGGGAGCTCACCGGGTCGATGCGCAGGTAGATCCCGTCGTCGATGATGCGCTTGTGCATGGCCGGATCCGCGATGCCATCGACGATGCGAATGACCTCGCCGCTCTCCGTGTGGAGGTAGCTGTGGACCTCCGGCGCGTTGTTCTCGAAGGCGTCCTCGAGCGCTTCCCAGGCGATGGGCACCTGGCGCACCGCGCCGCCGCCCTTGGCGCCCTTGCCATCCGTGCTGCTCATGACCTGCTCTCTTCTGCCGGCGACGCGGCGCGCGTGCGCGCGATGGCGTCGCGCCAACGCTCACGCTTTCGTCGGCGCGCTGCTTCCCCGGCCTGCCCCGGCATGGGCTCGTAGGTGATCTGAATTCGGTGGGCCTCCTCGATGGCCGAGGTGCCCGAGAAGACCCCCGCGCCCAGGCCCGCGAGGTACGCCGCCCCCATGGCCGTGGTTTCGACGTTCTCCGGGCGGTCCACGGGCACGTCGAGCATGTCGGCCTGAAACTGCATCAAGAGCCCGTTGCGGCTCGCCCCGCCGTCCACGCGAAGGCGGGGCACGGCGCGGCCCGCGTCCGCGGCCATGGCCTCGGCCAAGTCGACGATCTGCAGCGCGATGCCCTCGAGCGTGGCCCGGGCCAGGTGCGCGCCCGTCGTGTCACGGCCGAGGCCCGTGATGAGGCCCCGGGCATGCGGGTCCCAATGGGGCGCACCGAGGCCGGTCAGCGCCGGCACGAACACCACCTCGCCCGCGTCCTCGACCTCGGCGGCCAGGCGCTCGACGTCCGCGGCGCTGCGAACGAGGCCGAGGCCATCGCGGAGCCACTGCACCGCCGCCCCGGCGACGAAGCTGCTGCCTTCGAGCGCGTAGGTCGTCGTGTCCCCGAGGCGCCAGGCCACGGTCGTCAGCAAGCCATGGCGCGAGGGCACCGGCTCCGTGCCCGTGTTCATGAGCAGGAAGGCCCCGGTGCCGTAGGTGCACTTCGCGTCGCCCGCGGCGAAGCAGGTCTGGCCGAAGAGCGCCGCCTGCTGGTCCCCGGCCATGCCCGCGCTGGGGATGCCGACGGGCAGGAAGGTGAGGCCCCGGGTCTCCGCATAGACCTCCGCGTTGCCCCGGACCTCGGGCACGATCGCCCGGGGCACCCCGAGCGGTTCGAGCAGCGCGTCGCTGAAGGCGCCTTCATGGAGGTCGTAGAGCAGCGTGCGCGAGGCGTTGCTCACGTCCGTCACGTGCGCGGCGCCCTTCGACAGCTGCCACACGAGCCAGCTGTCCATGGTGCCGAAGGCGAGCTCGCCCTCCTCCGCCCGCGCCCGGGCGCCCTCCACGTGGTCGAGGAGCCAGCGCAGCTTGGTCCCGCTGAAGTAGGGGTCGAGCACGAGTCCCGCGCGCTCCCGGTAGAGCGGCTCGAGCCCGTCGGACTTCAGGGCGGCGCAGAGGTCCGCGGTCCGCCGGTCCTGCCAAACGATGGCCCGATGCAGGGCCTTCCCCGTGGCCCGGTCCCACAGCACCGTCGTCTCGCGTTGGTTGGTGATGCCCAGCGCCGAGAGCTCACGCGCCTGGACGCCGGCCGCATGCAGGGCCTCCTCGGTGGCGGCCGCGACGCTCCCAAAGATCTCGTGCAGGTCGTGCTCGACCCACCCGGCTTGGGGAAAATGCTGAGGGAATTCACGGGTGGCGCGCCCGAGGATGTCGGCCTCGGGAGAAACGACCACGACCGTCGACCCGGTCGTTCCCGGGTCGATCGCAAGAATGGGGCCCGGCCTGAGAGAGAGTGGGGGTGGAGCGATCACCGGAGCCGGTGCCTCCCCCCCAAAAAAAGGCAGGCGTGATCGTCCGCTGC
>JBCCAW010000357.1:0-6207 GCA_039814655.1 Myxococcota bacterium
CTCCGGGCCACGGTGCTCCGGGTGCCGCCACCGGCGCCGCCGCCGTCAGCGCCGCCGGCCCCGGCGTCATGCTCACGCTCTCGGGAGAGCTCGTGGAAGGCGCCCCGGCGCTCGCTGCAGGCACCGAAGGCAGCGCCTCCGAGCTCGTTCCCGGCGCCGAAGATGGCGCCGAAGATGGCGCCTCCGGGAACGCCGTCGACCCGGCGCCGTCCCGCCGGGAGCTGGACGCGCTTCGCCTCGCGGCGCGGCCGGCGGGGAGCAGCGCGCCTCCGACGACGCGGAACTGGCCCGCGCTGCCGCCCAGGTGGCGAAGGACGCGACGAAGCCGGCCCCGGACGCCGCTCGGACGGACGCCCCGGGGCCCGAGGGCACGCCGGTGAGCGCGCAGAGCGGGGGTGAGGGCGAGGCCGCAGCCGCGCCGGCCCCCACGGCCGGGACTCCTCCGGGGGGTGCGAGCCGGCTCCTCGGACGCCTCGCCGACACGCCTCAGAACACGCGCGCGGACGTTCGCGTGCTCTCCCAACGTCCCGGCGAGAGCCTCGTCGAAGTCGAGCATCCGGAGCTCGGCCGCGTGCGCCTTCGCGTGGCCACCGGGGCCGGTGGCGTCGACGTGCGCGCCGTGGCCGAGAGCCTCGGGGCCGCCTGGGCGCTGCGCCGGAGCGAGGATGAGCTTCGCCCGCGCATCGCCCGCCTCGGCGCCGAGCTCCGGCGCTTCGACGTCCGCACCGGCGCCCTCGCGCAGCTTCGTCCGGGCAAGGAACCGGGCCCCGCGCTGCCCCGCACGACCCCTCTCGCGCGCCCGGGTGCGCGCCTGCACCGCAAGGCTTGAAGGAGCCCACCATGGAAATCGGAGATCGCCTCGCCGCCCCCACCGCCTCGGCCCGTCAAACGGACGCGCCCACCATGGACGGCCTCGACCGGGACGCCTTCATGCGGCTCCTGGTGGCCCAGCTTCAAAACCAGGATCCCCTCGACCCGCTCAAGGCCGAGGAGATGACGAGCCAGCTCGCGGAGCTGACGAGCGTCGAGCAGCTCACGGCCATCGAGGGGCGCCTCGAGTCCGTGGAGGTCGGCGTCGCGGCCCTGAGCAACGCCGAGACCGCCGGTCTCGTCGGCAAGAACGTCTCTGCGACCATCGACACGCTCGCCTGGGATGGCGAGACGCCGGTCCGCGGCGCCTTCGTGCTCGATGCGCCGACGGATCTCGTGACCGTGAAGGTCTACGGCCCCGACGGCAGCGAAGTCCGCACCCTCGAGGTCAGCGACCCGGGACCGGGCGCAGGCAGCTTCAGCTGGGACGGCCGCGGCGACTCGGGCGAGGAGCTTCCGCCCGGCCGCTACCGCGTCGAGGTCACGGCCGAGGGTCCCGGCGGCGCGCAGACGCCCGTGCGCCAGGAGGCGAGCGGGCTCGTCACCGGCGTGGTCTTCCAGGGCGGCGTGCCCGTCCTTCAGGTCGGCCCGGACGGACTCCTGGTCCGCCTCGGCGACGTCGAGAGCATCGAGCTGCCCTGATGGCTTCCGCCATCGGCGCGCTCTTCACCCCCGCCATCGAACACAACGACAGAGGTACCCCATGAGCATCCTGCGATCCCTGAACACCGGCGCGTCCGGTATCCGCGCCCACGGTCAGGCCATGGGCGCCACGAGCGACAACATCGCCAACGTGAGCACCATCGGCTTCAAGCGGAGCCGGGCCGTGTTCAACGACATCCTCGGCCGGGCCATCGATTCGGCGCCGCAGAGCATGCCCATGGCCGGCGCGGGCGCGCGCGTCAGCCACATCCAGCAGATGTGGTCCCAGGGCGCGCTGCTCACGACGGAGGCCCCGACGGACCTGGCCGTGAACGGCAACGGCTTCTTCGTCGTGCAGGGCTCGAACGCCGGCATCGAGGGCCAGTGGTTCAGCCGCGCCGGGCAGTTCCGCGTCGACAACGAGGGCTTCCTCGTGAACCCCGACGGCCTCCGGCTCCAGGGCTATTCCGCGGATGCCACGGGCAACCTCGGCGCGGCCCTCGGCGACCTCGAGGTCATGGGCGGCACGGTGCCGGCGAACGCCACGACCGAGGTCGAGCTCTCGGTGCAGCTCAACAGCAACCTCCCTGCGCTCGCCGCGCCCGCCGTGGACCCGAATGACCCCGCCACCTTCTCGGGCCAGCCGGTCTCCACCACCGTCTACGACTCGCTCGGGAACGCGCGGGAGCTGACCGTCTACTTCCAGCGAAACGCCACGGGCTATGACTTCGAGGTGTTCGCCAACGGCAGCGACCTCGCCGGCGGAACGGCCGACACGCCGACGAGCCTGGGCCGTGGAGACCTCACCTTCGACGCGAGCGGTGCGCTCACCGCGTTCACCGACGCCGGGCTGAGCATCGACTTCACCGGCGGCGCGGCGACGGGCCAAGCCATCGCCATGGACTTCGGCACCCCCGTCGGAACCGGTGCGGTGACCGGCCGGGAGAACTCGACCATGTTTGGCTTCGGCGAGGACGGCCCGAACGTCACGGCCATCGCCCAGGACGGCTTCTCCGCGGGCACCGTGTCGGGCTTCGAGGTGGCGGCCGACGGCACCATCACCGGCGTCTTCTCCAACGGCCAGCGCCGGCCCCTCGGCCAAGTGGCCCTCGCCGACTTTACGAGCGTCGACGGCCTCGAGCGCGCCGGCAACAACCTCTTCGTCGCCACCCTCGAGAGCGGCGAGCCGCTCGTCGGCGGCGCCGGGAGCGGTCGCCGCGGCTCCATCGTGGGCGGCGCCCTCGAGCAGTCCAACGTGGACCTCGGCCAGGAGTTCGTGGACCTCATCGCCTACCAGCGAGGCTTCCAGGCCAACAGCCGGATCATCACCACCGCGGACGAGATGTACACGGAGCTCATCAACCTGAAGCGCTGATGTGCCCCGGAGGCCGCGCCGGCTCTCGGCCGGCGTGGCCTCCGCACGCCCTGCTTCGAACCGAAAGCCCTCAGCGCGTCGCGACGAAGGCGACGAGGTCGCCGCGTGCGTCTTCGCCCATGCCCTCGAGGTCGTGCACGCCGTCGCGGCAGCGGGCGTCGCGTCCGAGGTCCTCGAGCGTCGCTACGCAGCCGTCGTGGAAGAGCCGGTCCCGGAGGCCGGCGCCCCGGAGCGAGGGCGTACCCATCACGTCGCCGCGGAGCCGGTGCAGCGCGTCGTCGGTGAGCCGGTCGCCGCCATGGCAGCTCGCGCATCCCTGCGCGTCGAAGTGCGCCCTACCTCGGGCGATGGCTCCCTCGCTCAGCGCCTCGGTCCCCGCCGTCTCCGCGGGGAGGGCGTCCATGAAGCGCGTGGCCGCCTCCCTCTGCGCGTCCGTCGCCTCGCCGCCCATGAGGGCCATGTTCGTGTGGAGAATGGACTCCATGGTCGCGATGGAGCCGTCCCAGTGGAAGGGAGCCCGCTGCGTCACGCCCCCGGCCAGCGTCTGCGTACGCCGCGGGCCGCTGACCGCGAAGTTCCACACGTGTCCATCGTCGCTGCCCTCGGGGTGGCAGCTGGCGCAGGCCAGGCCGGTTCCCTCTTGGCGCTCATGGAAGAAGGTGCGGCCGGCGTCGTAGAGCGGCGCCGCGGAGAGCGTGGTGCCCAGGCCGCCCACGTCGAAGACGCGGGAGTCGCCCGCGCTCTGGACGATGACCTGCCCGCGCCCGTCAAAGGCCACGGCGCTCACCAGGCCGCGCGCGCCATAGGCGGCACTTCCGTCGGGCCGCTCCTCGATGGCGCCGCGGGTCAGCGTCGCCAGTTGGCCGAAGGGGCTCGAGACGAGCGCGTGATGCTCGCCCGCGACGGCGACGGCGAGGCGAAGCTCCGCGCCCTCCCCGAAGGTCGCGACGTCGACGGTGAGGCTCGCCTTCGGGAGGCGGATGGGCACGGCGCGCTCGAGCTCCTTCGTGAACATGAGCAGCATGGGCGTGACCGCACCGGTCTCGCTCACGCCGTCCCCATGGCCTCCGGCAGCTCCTGCGTAGCCGCCGCGCGAGGGCTCCCCCGGCCTCGCCGGCTCGGGCCGGTCCTCGACGAGCCCCACGCCGTGGGCCTGGGCGAGGAGCACCAGGCGCTGGTCTGTCGTCATGGTCAAACGCCAGGCCACGCGCGTCTCGAAGCCGGCCAGGGTCTCCGGGCGGAAGGTCTGCTCGACCACCCCGTCCCGGACCCGGAGCACCTCCGCTGCGCGGAAGCGGCTCACGAAGAGCGCGCCGTCGTCGCCCACGACCACGTCCCGGAGGTCCCGGGGAAGCGGGTACCGGGTCCGCTCGACGCCGCTCTCCAGGTCCAGGGCCACGAGCGCGCCGCTGGCCGTCGCCGCCCACACCTGCTCCCCGTCGATGGCCACGCCGCGGGCCTCCGAGAGCGGGGTTCGCCAGCGCTCTTCGAGGTCCGTGCCCACCCGGAGGATGGCGCCGCCGCGGAGCGAGACGATCCAGCCATCGTCCACGGCGACGCTGCGCCAGGGCGCCGCTCCCGCCTCGAGGTCGCGGCTCAGGAGCGGCGCGCCTTCGCCGAGGGCGCCCAGGTCCACCAGGTGCAGCCGATCCCGCGCCGGCTCCGACGCGAGGGCCGTGCGCCCAGCGGCGTCGGGCGTGAGCGTGCCGCCGAAGAGCGCTGGCGGCGCCTCCGGCGCGATCACCACGTCGTTGGCGTCGATGGCGACGGGCGGGCCCTCGACTCTAGGCGGGCGCACGACGCCGGGCGTTCCCGGAGCCGTGGGGGTCCATTCGGAGGCGCAGGCCGCGACCAGGCCCATCAGCACCCACGCGCCTCCCCGCGTCACGTTCCACTCGCCCATGGGGACCTCCGCCGGAAGGCTACCCCACCTCCTGGCAACGTGCGCGCCTGCGCCCCGCGGCGTCGCCGCCAGCGAACGCGCGCGCCGCCTGCGCGCCGCCTGCCAATGCAGCGTCAGGGCTCCCGGGGGAGGAGGCGACGCACGTAGACGGAGCCCGCGTCCCGGAGAGTCTCGATGCTGTCCCCGGGCGGCGCGGCGCGATCCCCCGGCGCCCCCACGAAGAGCTCCTCGCCGGAGCTCGCGAGTGCGGTGCCGAACTCGGCGGCCGAGTTGGGCCGGACGGGCCGAAGGTAGAGCGCCCCCTCGATGGGCAGCCCCTCGCCGCCGTCGCTGAGTCGGTACAGGTAAACGGCCCCCTGGAAGCCGATGCGGCCCGGGCGAAGCCTCGTGTCGGCACCGACGGGGGATCCCGTATCGGCGAGCGGGTCCTCCGGGGCCCCGACCGCGATCCAGGGCCCGACGCGCGCCAGCGTCGCCAGGGAGACCCGGTCGTCGCCGAGGCTCTGGACGCGGCCCCAGCTCTCCTCGCCCCGGGCGTAGACGTCGAGCTTGGGCGCGCCCGCGGCCTCCCGGGGATCGGCGACGACGATGCGTTCCCCCACCAGCAGCGGCCTGCGAAGGAGTCGGCGCTCCGTAGCGACGGTCTCGAAGCCGGCCTCCGGCGTGCCGGTCAGGAGCCGCCCCGTCGGCTCCGCGAGCACGATGGCCGTCCCGGCCGTGCTCATGAAACCCTCGGAGGCCACGGGCAGAGCCGCGGCCGCGTGCCCGGCCCCGGCCTCGACGTCGAGGCGTTCGCTCCGCCAGGTGACCAGGCGTCCGTCGTCGAGGAAGGCGATGGCGTTCAGCCGGAGGTCCTCCCGCACGCGGACCTCCGGACCGGTCCAGGCCACGCCGTCGAAGGTGTAGAGGTGAACGAAGTCGCGGCCCTCGGCGCCAACGGCGACGCGGTCGCCGTGCACGGCCACCAGGCCGCCGTAGCCGAGGCGCCGCGTGGCGTCGCTCGGGGCGGTGGGAGCACGCAAGGCGGCCTCGAAGCACCAGGCGTCCTCGCCAGCTCGGCGGAAGAGGTACACCGCGCCCCAGCCGGCGCTCGGGTCGAAGCCCGGGTCCTCCGCGGGGGCGGCGTCGATGCCCGAGAGCAGGTGTCCATCCCCCGGCGCCCCCACGGCAAGCAGATCCCCGTGCAGAGCCAGGGCGGACCCGAAGCGCAGGTCCACATGAGGTCGCGGGGCGCCGAGGCGCGCGACCTCGACCTCCGCGCACGAGAGTCCGAGGGCGCGCATGCAGGGCATGTCCACGGTGCAGCGGAAGCCATCGCAGCGTTCGCTGCTCGCGCAGCGAAAACCACAGGCGCCGCAGTCGTTCTCCGTCAGGGGCTGGAGCTCGTCCACGCGGCGGTCGCAGTCGTTGTCGAGGC
>JBCCAW010000327.1:0-6712 GCA_039814655.1 Myxococcota bacterium
CATCGCGCACGGTGCGCACCACCTCCGCGGCGAAGGTGAGGAGCTCCGAGCTGGTCGCGCCGCCGTGGTTCACGAGCGCGAGCGCGTGGGCGCTGCTCACCTTCGCCGCGGAGGTGGTGCGCACCGTGCGCGATGCCTTCGGCGTGACGCTCGAGCGCGAGCCGAGGCTCCTCGGCGTCGACGGCTGAGCCCGCGCTCGTCTAGGGCGTCACGAGCACGTGCGAGGCCCGCAGCTCCGTGTCTTCGCTCGCGGCGCCGTGCCAGCCCTCCGGGAGCCGGGGCCAGGTGTGGCCGAAGACCACGTGCGCATCCGCCGGCGCGAGGTTGACGCAGCCGTGGCTTCGCGCCGTGCCGAAGCGGCCATGCCAAAAGGCCGCGTGCAGCGCGAAGCTCCCTTCGAAGTACTGGGTCCAGGGCACGTCCTCGATGCGGTAGGCGTCGTCGGCCCCGTCACCGATGTTGCTCATGGTGTCCGTGACGTGCTTGCGGCGGATCTCGAAGAGCCCCGTCGGCGTCTCGAAGCCCTCCGTGCCGCTGGACACGAGCGTCGCGTAGACGGGCCGGGCGCCCTCATAGAGCACCAGGGTCTGCGCGCCGAGGTCCACGTGCACCCAGGGCTCCTCCGCGCCGACCTCTTCGGGCTTGGGCCGGGACTCCGCGAGCGTGGCCCACCAGCTCCGGAGGTAGCGCTCGCCCGCCTCGGTTTCGAGCACGTGGTACACGGCGCCGCCGATGTTCCGGGTCTCCTTCCAGCCCGTGAGCCGCTCCTGCCGCTCGACGCGTGGAAGCTCCTCGTCGCTCGTGAAGCGCGTGGTCCCGTCCTCGGCCTCCGCCGCGGCGAGGAGCTGCGCGGGCCGTAGCGCCCACGCGATGGGCAGCGTGGTCTCGCCGCCGAGAGCGACGCCCTGGAAGCTCGATCCCGTGCGCTCCTCCAGACGCGCCTCCTTCACGTAGCGCCCCTGCGTGCTCCGCACGAAGCGCCGCTGGGCCCGGAGCTCCGTGCCCGTGCTGGCCACGAAGAAGCCCCGGTTGAGAAAGCGGTGCATCACCGCCGTGCCCGGCGGCCCGTCATCGGCGCCGTCGAGGTAGGCCCGGGCCCGGCGCTCGTCGCTCTCGAGGAGCGCCAGGTAGCGCTCGCTCTTGGCCGATGCCGCGCGCTGTTCGTTCCGGCTCGGGAGCCGGTGGTACTCGGGCACCGCGCGCTCCTTCACGAAATAGTAGGCGTAGGGCAGCGTGGCGTCCCTCGGCCCCGGTGGCAGCACGAGCGCGCCCCGCTCCGCGGCGGCCTCGGCCTGCGTGGGCGTGTCGTGCCAGCCGTACTCCGTGGGCTCCTCCACCTCCGGCGCGGTGCCGGCCACGCGCAGCTCGTCGTCCTTGGCGCAGAGCACGCCCGTCGGCGACACGCGATGCCATCGGCCCCCGGCGCAGGCGTCCTCGGTGCGCGCGAGGCGCACGCGCGCGCCGGTGCGGAGCCATCCGACCACCGCCGCGTCCTCCTCCGGCGCCGAGAGCACGCGAAGCTGAAGCGCCAGGACCACGCCATGGAGCGGGAAGTCCCGGTCGAGCTCGGCCGCGGCGCTCAGGCCCTCGGGGAGCGGCGCCGGCGCGTCGGTGGATGACCGGGCCTCCTCGCCCGAGCAGGCGAAGGCCGTGATGAGAGCGAGCGTGAGCGGCCACGGGCGCATGGGCCGGAAGGTGCGAGGGCCCAGCCGGGGCCGCAAGCGCCTCGTGCGGCTTTGCGCGTGGCGGGCAATGGTCCGCATGGGCGGGCCCGGTCCGGGGGACTCCCCTTGCAGTGAAGGCTCCCGAGCGGATACAGCCGCTCCCTACCCGGGGAGTTCCCATGACCAGCAGTATTCTCGAAACCCTCGCCGGCAGCCTCGGTGGCGCGCCGCTCAACTCGCTTGCGCAGCAGGTCGGTGCCTCGCCGCAGCAGGTCAACATGGCCGTGAACGCCGCGCTGCCGGCGCTGCTCGGCGGTCTCCAAAAGCAGGCCACGAGCCCGAGCGGGCTTCAGGCTCTCGCGGGCGCTCTCGACCGAGACCACGACGGATCGCTCCTCGACGGTCTCGGCGGGTTGCTCGGCGGAGCGGGCGGGAACACGGGCGTCGGCGGCCTCCTCGAGATGGCCGGCTCCATGCTGGGCGCCGCGCCGGGTCCGGGAAGCGCCCGCACCACGAACGGCGCAGGCATTCTCGGTCACCTCCTGGGCGGCCGGCAGGGCGCCGTGCAGCAGGGCATGGCCAAAGCCAGCGGCCTCGACATGGGCACCGTCGGCAAGATCCTCACCTTCCTGGCGCCGCTCATCATGGGCGCCCTCGGCAAAGAGAAGACCAGCCAGGGCCTCGACGCCGGGGGCCTCGGCGACCTCATCGGCCGCGAGGTCTCCTCCGCCGGGGGCGGCGCCGTCGGTGGGCTCCTCGGCGGTCTCCTCGACAAGGACGACGACGGCTCCATCGCCGACGACCTGGCGATGATGGCCGGCAAGAAGTTCCTCGGCGACCTCTTCGGCTGAAGGCTACCGCCTTCGTTCGTGGCGCCGCCTTCGTTCGTGGCGCCGCCTTCGTTCCTCTCGTCGCGAATGCTATGCCCCGCCCCATGCGCCGCGTTGGCTATCTGATCCCCGAGTTCCCGGCCCAGACGCACGCCTTCTTCTGGCGCGAGATGAAGAAGGTAAGGGAGCACGGCGTCGAGCCGGTCGTCATGAGTTCCCGGCGTCCGCCGCCGGGCCTCGTCGTGCACGAATGGACCGAGGACGCGGTCGCGGCGACGACGTATCTGACGCCGCCGACGCCGGGCCTGGCGCTCCGCGGCGCGGCGGCCATCGCGCGAAACCCGGCGGGTTGGGCCCGCTGCCTGGCGCAGGTGGCGGAGGCCGAGGGCCAGGGCGCCAAAGGAAAGGCCCGCCTCGCAGCCCTCGCGGTGGTGGGCGCCGAGGTCGCGGCCATCGCCCGGGCGGAGAAGCTCGACCACCTTCACGCGCATTCCGCGGCCGATTCGGCGCACCTGGCCATGTTCGGCAGCTTCCTCGCGGGCATCCCGTACTCGGTGATGCTCCACGGGCCCCTCTCGGACTACGGCCCGAACCAGCGCAACAAGTGGCGCCACGCGGCCTTCGGCATCGTCATCACGCAGAAGCTCATGGGCGAGATTCGCGGGGCCTTTGGTGCGGACCTGCCGCCCATGCACATCGCACCCATGGGCGTCGACACGGCGAACTACGTCCGCCAGCGTCCTTACGAGGCCTTTGCCGGCGAAGGCCCCTTGCGCCTCTTTTCCTGCGGGCGCCTCAACGAGGTGAAGGGCCACCACCACCTCGCCGAGGCCGTCGGACTCTTACGTCAGCGCGGCCTGGACGCGCGGCTCCGCGTGGCCGGCGAAGACGAGCAGGGCGGCAGCGGCTTTCATCGCGAGCTCCAGCAGCGCATCGATGCCCTCGGCCTCGACGCCGGCGCGGTCACGCTGCTCGGCGCCATCCCGGAGCGCCAGGTGCGCGCTGAGCTGGACGACGCTCACGTGTTCTCTCTGGCGAGCTACCACGAGCCGCTGGGCGTCGCGATCATGGAGGCCATGGCGCTCGCCGTACCCGTCGTGGTCACCCACGCCGGGGGCGTGAAGGAGCTCGTCGCCGACGGCGCGGATGGCCTCACGGTCGACCCGAAGGACCCGGAGGCACTGGCGCGCCGAATCGAGGAGATCGCCCGCGACCCGGCCCTCGCACTGCGCCTCGGCGACGCAGGCCGGAAAACGGTAATCGCCCGCTTCGACAGCGGCCGGAGCGCAGAACTCATCGCCCGCGGCACGCTCGGCACGCTCTAACTGGCCGCCGGTCGCTGGCATCGGACGCAGGTCGGGCGCCGCTTCGAAAGCGACGAACCACGAGACGCGCTTCTTCTCGCTCCCGAGGCGCGTCGGGGCTCAGTCCGCCGCGGGCGGGTTCGGCTCCGCCTCTCGGCCCTCCGCTCCTCCCGTGGACGGCGCTTCGGGCTCCGGGGGGTCGCGCGGCGCCGCGTCGCCGGTCGGACGCACGGGCTCCGGCTGCGGTTGCGCCTCCGGCTGCTGCGCCAGGACCTCTTCCGGCGGGAGCTCTCCCGGGGGATACGCGCGGCTGCCGTCGCCGGCGAGCAGGTCGTCGAGGCCTTCCGGGCTCATGCCCGTCAGCCCGAAGTAGCCTTCGCGGTAGCGCTCCTGCGTGCGGCGAATCAGCCGCCCGCGCTCGCCTTCGCTCGCGCCGGAGGCCACGAGCTCGCGCATCTCGGTCTTGAAGCCCTGGTTCAGCTCGTCGAGAAACTGCTCCGCCTGCTCGCGCGTGGCGGCCTCGACGGGCGCGCCGAGCACGTCCTCGACCTCGGGCCAGCGCTGAGACTGCTGGGCCATCATTCCCAGGAAGGTCAGCTCCTCCACCTCGCCGACCGTGAGACCTTCCTCCTCGGCCTGCTGCTCGGCGAAGGCATGGTTGTGGCGCATGAACGCCGACACCATGGCGCGAAAGGCCGTCTCCCCAGGCCGAGGCTCACCCTCGGCCTGGGCGGCCCGGTAGGCCTCGCTGCGCACCACGTTCATGTCGAGGGGCGCCGTCGGGTCGGGAAGGCTGAAGGGCTCGTCCCGCCCCTTGACCGGCGGGGCCCCGGGCCGTCCGGCGGCTGGCTCTTCGCCCGCCGCGCCCGCCGCGTCGAGCCCGCTTCGCTGCTCCGCGTCGGTCCTTCGTCCCGACGTGAAGAGGACGAGCAGCACCGCTCCGAGGAGCAGCGCGCCCACCACCGCGAACCAGCCTCGGCCGCGCACTCAGCTCACCAGCACGGGCTAATCACGCTGACCCGCCTGCCTTGGCAGCGGGAGAAGTTCTTGATCCAGCAGTCGCTGTTGCAGTCGAAGAGGATGTTGTAGTTGCAGCTGTTGCTACGCGCCGCGTAGTTCGGCGTGCCGTAGCGGCTGTTCGTCTGATTGCCGCAGGTGTCGAGCTGCGACTTGCCGGAGGCGTAGTTCCACGCGAACCAGCGCCCGTTCGGCACGGAGTTCGCGGTGCGGCCGGAGTAGCAGTAGCGCTTGGTCGTGAAGCCGTCGTAGTCCTGGCTCGCCTGGATCGTTCGCCAGTCGGTCAGGCACCCCACGCGGTGATAGGCGAGGCCGAGGAAGAGGTTGTCCCGGTAGTACTCGACGTACTGCTGCGTTTGCGCGCTGGCCGGCGCCGGCGAGCTGACCACCGCCGCGGGCATGCAAACGGCCGCCGCGACCAGAACCCCCAGCAGCCGTGCCCGGAGGCCCGTGCATTGCGTTTGCGTCTTCATCATTCCGCTCCCCTTTTCACGGGAGCCGCAACCCACGGCGGCTCCGCCCATTTGCCGCGAGGGTCGGAAGGTGCGGCGAAAGAGTCAAGTACGGCATCCCGCGCCGTGGCTCCGTGCACTCCCGCGTTTGCGGCACCTCTCTAGGCTAGACCGCGTGTGGGGCCCGGTCGGGGCCGAGGCGAACGAGGAGCTTGAACTGGGTTCGTGTGGGCTCGAAGAAGCCACCGGGGGTCCGCTGGGAGTCGCCGCCTTCGATCCAAAACCAGCCTGCGAGCGGCGTGACCTTCCCGTAGTGGCCGTGCGCCGCCTCCGAAGGCGTGAAGACCCCGAAGCCGAAGTGGCGCGTGACCGTGCGGGGCCGCCGCCCCGTCTGCAGGGGCTCGAGCGCGAGGTCGAGGGTGCGGCGAAGCTCGGGTGTGACGGCGCGCGAGCCCACCATCCGCTGCGAGAGCTCCGCGAGAAGCTCGTCGCCCAACACCGGCGGTAGGAGCTGTGGACGGAGACGGCGTGAATCGAACCAGCGTGAAAGGACCCGCACGGCGACTCTGTCGCACGCTTCCGGACCCCGTTTCCTGGGTTGCAGACAAGCCTCCGGGCCGGCGTCGAAACGCTGCGGGTGTTGCAAAAAAGCGCGGGTCGCCGAGGCCTCACGCAGCGCCTCCGGGACGGCCCCCCCGCCGCTTGTCGAGGCGCGGTCCGGGCTACGCGGCGTCCTTCGCCAGGAAGGCCTCGAGCCCACCGCGCGCCGTCCGGCGCACCTTGTTCTGGACGAGCGGGGACCACCCGAGCAGCAGCCCCATCGGACCCAGGGCCATGCGCGTCCAGGCGTAGAGGTCGAACTCATCGACCTGCGTCAGGACCTGGCCGTCACGAAAGGTGAAGGAGGATCGCACCGTGTTGTGCACCTTCCGCCCGGTCGCGCTGAAGGTGTACCAGGCTTCCCAGCGCGCCTCGCCCTTGGCGTCGTCGGCAGACAGCACCTCGTACGTCACCTCGAGGTCCTTGCCGCGCTTGCACAGCATTCGCCACATGCCGCCCACCTCGCGGCCCTTCAGGTTCCGAAAGACGGGGTCTGTGAAGGTCGCGTCGTCGGCATAGACGGCGGCCATGGCATCCCCGTCTTTGGCCTGAAAGGCGCGGTAGAAGGTATCGAGGATCTCGGCGTTGGCATGCGTCACGGCGCCTCGTTGCTAGCACGGGCCGCGGCGGAAGGGGCCCTGGAGGTCACGGCCCGAGAAAAGTACGCGCCTCCGGGCCGCAGGCTCCGGCCACCGTGCTACGCCTCCGGCGTGCTCGACCTGCGGGAGACCACCAGCGACCTCGACGGCGTGCGTGAGGCGCTCGCGCGGCGGGGCTTCGATGACGCTGCGCTCTTCACGGAGCTCGCCGCGCTCGCCGGCAAGCGGCGCGAGGTCATCCAGTCC
>JBCCAW010000096.1:0-13710 GCA_039814655.1 Myxococcota bacterium
ACCTGGTCGGTACGGCGCTGCATCCGACGCGCTTCGACCGCGGCCGCCGTCCGGAGGTCGTGGCCATCGTCACGGACGCCTCCGCGGCCGACGTGGCGGCGCTCGGGGACGCGGCAAAGAGTGCGATGCGTGCTGGCGTACGGCTGCAGATTGTGTCCGAGTGGGACCTCTCGCGCTCCGCCGACGCCTTCGCGCTCCAGGTCGCCGACTGGAAGGCCCACCACGCCGTGCTTTCCGGCGACGAAGGGCGGCTGGCGCAGGTGCGCGTACGCGCGTCGGACCTGCGCCTCGACGCGGAGCGGCGGCTCCGACAGATGCAGCGCCGGCTGCGCCAGCTCCTGCTCGACGCGCAGCTTGGCAGTACGCCGTCGGCGGAAGTGCCAGAGGTCGCGGCCCAAGGCCTGGATGAGCTCCTGCTTCTGGCCCGGCACGTGCTGCCGCTCCTCGGCGAAGACGCGCCCGACGACCAGCCGGCGCGCTTGGCCGCTTTCGTGCGTGCCGGCGGCGGCGATCCCGAGCCCCTGCTCGAGGCCTATGGGCGGCTCCACGACGGGGAGCGGATTCGGCGACCGCTCGCGCTCCTCGACGCCCTCGGGCCCATCTGCGCGCGGCTCGTCGACCGCGTCGATGCGCTCGGCTGAGGCCGCCGGCGCCGGCTCAACCGGCGAGTGAGGGAAGCTTGAGCTTGAGCACGAGCTGCCCGTCCTCGACCTCGAGGCGCTCGAGCTCGAGCAGGTCCAGGACCATGGCCGCGGGACCTCGCCCGAGGATCGCGCGCACGGCAGGCACGCTTCGTAGGTCGACGCGCACGTGATCCGTGCCGTCGCGGTCGACGATGGCGCCCACGAGGCCACCCGGCGCGGGCGTACCGAGCACCACGGCCCAGAGCGCCTGGGCGATGGACCCGGCCAGGCTTCCCACGGCGGCCCGGGCGTTGGCCTGGGTCACGCAGGCCGGTGGGGTCATGCGGAAGATCACCTCTTTGGCGCCGCGTGGCGCGAAGCGCGTGGCCTCCGGGGTGAGGGCGAAGGCGAGCGTCGCCTCGTCTTCGTAGCGGAGGTCCACCTGCAGGGCGCCGCGCCGCGCCGTCACGCTCGCGGATCGCACGCCCGGTGTGCGCGCCACGGCGGCCGTGAGCTGGCTCTCCGTGAGCAAGACCCGCTGCGCCTGGAGCTCGCGAAGGATGCGCCGCACCATGGCGACGGGCGTGGTGCCGCGAAGGCGCGCGCGCATCCCGTCGGCGCCAGCACGCACGAAGCTGCGAAAGACATCCGAGCGGCTCATGGAGGCCAAGAGACCACGGACGCCGGCGTCCCGAAAGACCTGGCCCATGGGGCGCCGGGCCTTGAGCGCCGTGGGCTGGCTGGCGGGCCGTCGACTGGCGGGCGGTCGACGCGTTGCCGGTGCACCGCGCGCCGCGCGCCAGCGCCGCGAATCGCGACGTCGCGTCCCTCCGAAGCGCCGGCGCGGGGGCACCGCCATCAGGGGTGGGCCGAGGCCGTCGCGCTCGGCTCCGTGGCGTCCGGCGCTTGGCGGAGGGCTTCGAGGTCCAGGGGCGAGACGCGCGCATCGCCGCGGCGCGCGTGGAGTCCCGTGCGCACGATGCGGCCCGCCGGCGTCGCGTCGTCGCCGGCTTCCGGCTCCTGCGCCACGAGCGCTCGAAGCACCTCCACGGGCCGTGCCGTTCCGTCGCCGGGCAGCCGGTTGCTGAAGGTGAGCGGCACGAGCTCTCCGGCGATGCCGGCGCGGCGAAGGGCGTCCATGCCGGCGCCGACGCGAACGTCGGCCAGCACCTTCGCGACGTCGATGCGCTTCCCGATGCCCTTGACGTCCCGCCGCGCGAAGAGCGGCGCGGCGCGGCGTTCGGCCACGCGGGCCTCGAGCGCCGCCACGTCGGCGAGGCCCGCGGCATCGAGCGCGCTCGCATGGAGGCCCACGGCCCAGGTCGCTTCGTCGAGCACGCGGCCGAGGGGCGCGTCCTGGCGCCGGTTGCCCAGCACGCGAGCGCCGAAGAGCTCGACTCCCTCGAGCGCCGTCTCCCGGAGCCGCGCCTCGAGGCCCTCGAGGAGCGCGGCGCTCACGTCCTTGCCGCGGAGCTTCACGTCCACGTACTCGCCCAGGCTCGCGTTGCCGAGGCCGAGGGCCGGGCCGAAGGTCATCTGCGCCTTTGGGTGGAAGCCCTCGCTGTAGAAGAGCGGGAGCTCGGCGCGGCGGAACCAGCGCGGAAAGAGGCGCACGAGATCGAGGTGCGAGCTGAAGGCGATGCGGCCCACCTTGCGGAAGCCGAGGCGCACGCGGAGCGGCTCGCCCTGGTCCACGGCTCGCATGGGACGCCGGTCGAGTTCGCGCTGCTTGCGTGCCGCTTCCCGGACTGCGAGCTGCCGGGCGCGGGCCGGGTCCTCACCGGCGGCGACGAGCTCGGCTTGCGCCGCCTCGCGGATCACCACGCTGGGCGCTTTGCGCGGCGCCTTCGCCCCGAGGGCGTCGAGCTTCACGAGGCGCGCGCCGCGCATGTCGCCCATGTCGCAGGCGACGCCGCAGTCGTAGCAAACGAGGCGCCGCGCGTCGCCGTCCGCGTCGGCCACGTTCGTGTGGTGCACGAAGGTGCCGGCCACCTTGCCGCAGGGCGGGCTCAGTCGGTTCTTGAGCGCCTTCCGGTACTCCTTGGCGAGAAAGCCCTCCTCGAGACCCACGTCCAGGTGGTCCCAGGGGAGCCGGGCGCTCACGGGGAAGGTGCCGAGGTAGGGCGCCGTGTCCACGCCGTGCTCGGCAAAGGCCTCGGTCCAGGCGTCGAGCTTCAGCCCCTCGTCCCAGCTGTCGAAGCGCGCGCCCTTGGCGTAAGCGCTCGCGAGCACCGGGCCGAGGCGCCGGTCGCCGCGCGCGAGCACGCCCTCGAGCCAGGAGCCGTTCGACTCGTGCACCTTGAGCTGCACGGTGCGCTTCTCCCGGCTTTGGGCCTTCTTCTCCTCGTGCAGCCAGCCCTGCTTTTCGACGATGAGGTCGTGGGCGTTCATGGCGCACCACTGAAAGGGCGTGTGCGGCTTCGGGACGAAGCTCGAAACGCTGACGGTGACGCGGCCGTCCCGCTTGCCCCGCACCTGGTCGGCGACGGCCTTCGCCCGCGCCCCGACGCGGACGATCTCGCAGACGTCCTCCTCTACCTCCGTCGGGAGACCGATCATGAAGTAGAGCTTCATCTTCGACCAGCCGCGGCTGAAGACGCGCTCGGCGGTCTCCATGAGCTGCGCTTCGGTGACGTTCTTGTTCACCACGTCGCGCATGCGCTGGCTGCCGGCCTCCGGCGCGAAGGTCAGGCCCCCGGCGCGCTGCGTCTTCATGTCGTCGAGCACGGCTTCGCTCAGGCCGTAGGCGCGGAGCGACGACACGCTCACGTTCACGGGCTCGTCCCGGAGCGCCCGGGTCACCTCGTGCACGAGGGGCTCGATGGCGCTGTAGTCGGCCGTGGAGAGGCTCGTGAGCGACGCCTCGTCGTAGCCGCCGTCCTTCACGGCGCGGACGAGCGTGTCGATGATGTGCTGTGGGTCCCGCTCGCGCACGGGCCGGTAGATCATGCCGGCCTGGCAGAAGCGGCAGCCTTCCGTGCAGCCCCGGGCGATCTCGATGCTCACCCGGTCGAAGATGGTCTCCGTCGCGGCCACGGGACCGCCGGAGGGGAAGGGGTACTTCGAGAGATCGCGAACGATGGCGCGCTGTACGGGGTAGGGCGCCTCCGGCGCGTCGTCC
This sequence comes from Myxococcota bacterium, assembly GCA_039814655.1. Lineage (GTDB taxonomy): Bacteria > Myxococcota_A > Polyangia > Polyangiales > Houyiibacteriaceae > CALCTH01. The sequence goes on from JBCCAW010000096.1 coordinate 3,745, forward strand.
GCGGGCCCGGCCACGACGGTCAGGCCCGTGTCCGCGTCCACCTCCGTGCGGTAGAGGCTCGGGACGTACCAGCCGCCGAGGGACGCGATGACCTCGAGGCGTTTGCGCCGGGGCATGCCGCTCTTCTTCAGCGCGGCCCAGGTGAGCAGCAGCTCCGGCGTCTTCTCTTCGCCGTCGCCGATGAGGAAGGCGTCGACGAAGGGCGTGAGCGGCTCGGGATGCGTCGCCGTGGGGCCGCCGGCGACCACGAGCGGGTCGTCGTCCCCTCGCTCCGAGGCGAAGAGCGGGATGCCGCCCGTATCGAGCATGAGCAGGATGTTCGAGTAGGTCAGCTCGAACTGGAGCGAGAAGCCGACCACGTCGAAGTCGCGAAGGGGCCGGGCGCTCTCGAGGCTGCGGAGCTGCTCCCCGTGTTCGCGCAGCTTCGCCTCCATGTCCGGCCAGGGCGCGTAGGCCCGCTCGGCGAGCAGCTTCGGGTGCTCGTTGAGGATGCCGTAGAGGATCTTGAAGCCGAGGTGGCTCATCCCGATCTCGTAGAGATCCGGGAACGCCAAACACAGACGGCCTTCGACCGCGTCCCACTCCTTGCGGCGCTCGCCATGCTCGCCACCCAGGTACTGGGCGGGCTTCTTCACCTCATGCAGAAAAGGCGCGTAGGGGTGGTCACGAACGTCCATGGCGAATCCCGAGGGTTGGGCCTCCGCCACGCAGGAGTCAAACCCGCAGGGAGCACGACGCACGAAAAAGAGCCGGCCATCCTCGGGACGGCCGGCCCTTCAGGCGCCGCGAGCGGCGCGTCAGCTCGCGCTCAGAAGTAGTAGAGGACGCGGATGGTGCCGTTGAAGATGTCGTTGGCGGTGGTCTGCACGCCGAACTCGGTGGTCTCGAGGTCCACGGCGCCGGCGTCGCCCAGGTCCCGCTGGTCGGCGGCCGTCTGCTGCGAGTAGGCGAAGCCGATGCCGACGGTGGCCTGCAGCGCCAGGTTCGGCAGGCCCCAGAAGCCGAAGGAGACCTCGCCGCCGAAGCGAGCGTCGACCTGAAAGCCGATGCTCGCGAAGTCGACGTCGTTGACGCTCGGGCCGAAGGCGACGGCCGTGGCCTGGGCGTAGGTGAACCCGATCTCCGGGATGAACAGGAGGTTGAAGTGCGGGTAGGTCTTCAGGCTGAAGGGCAGGCCGGCGTGGAAGGCCAGGCCAAAGACACCGTCGAGCCCGTCGTAGGTGTCGCTGAAGACGCTGCCGTCCGCCGCGCGGAAGAGGTTGTTGACGTCGTCGCGGCTGCGGAAGCCGATGCCGAGGCCGATGTCGAGGCCCAGGGACTCGCTGAACCAGTAGCGGACGCCGACCACGGGGGCGCGGACGACGGCGCCGTCGCTCACGTCCGTCAGCGGCGTACCGCTGCCGGGCACGAGGGGCGCGTTGGGCGTGAGGCGAATGGAATCGACGCCGAAGAAGGTCAGGCCGATCTTGCCGACGGAGAACACGTGGTCGTGTTCGGCCGGGGCGGCGGGAGCGGCGGCGACGGGAGCGGCCTGGGCCGCCGGCGCGCGCTGGCCCGGAGGCGCCTCGGGCTCCTCGGGAGCGTCCGGCTCCACGAAGGGGTTGCCGCTGCCGGTCTGGGCGCCGGCCTCGGGGTCCGTCGGGGTCGAGCCGCCCCAGGAGCCGGAGCCCGCTTCGGGATCGGTCTGAGCGAACGCGCTCGGCGCGCTGAAGAGCAGCGCGGCGGCGATGAGCCAGGAAAGAGTGGTGCGCATGGGGTCTCCGTCGGGGGCGGACCGCTTGCCGGCGGGGCAACGAATGCGTGCCAGAGCAGCGCCGCGCGGCCGGCTCTACCACGCCTGTCGCCGCCGTCGCCAGCGTGCGACGCCCGGAAAGGACGCCGGTGGTGGGTCCCAGCGTGAGCGTTCTCGTAGCTGCGCCCGCCGCGGCGCGCCGCTCAGCGCGGCGGCATGGCCCGCTCGAGCAGGAACGCGAGCGCCAGGAGGACCCCCACGACGGACGCGTGGCCGAGCAGCAGGTGGGCCCAATCGCCGGCCCCACACCGTGCCGCGAGAAAGCCGTTGGAGGCGAGGCCCGCGGCCGCGGCTCCGGCGAAGGCGGCGAAGCCGGCCGGGTGCCGGCTGAGCGCGCGCCAGAGGGCGTAGACGCCCAGGGCCAAGGAAAGGCCCGGGACGAAGCAGCGGAGGCGCGCCGCGACGGGAGCTGGCGCCGCGCTCGGATCGCCAAAGGCCAGCGCGACGACGAGGGCGAGCGCGCCGAGGGTCGCGGCCCAGCGGAGCGGCGCCGGCGCCGGCGGCCGATGGAGCGGCCGGAGGCCGAGCCAGGCGCCCCCGGCGGCCGCTGCGCCGAGCACCACGGCCAGCGTCGGCGAGCCCTTCAAGGAGAGGAAGCCCGAGCCGACGCTCAGCGCCACGAGCCCCAGCGCCAGGGCCCGCCGCTGGGGCGTGGGCCGGGAACGAAGCCACGCGAGCGGGCCCCGGTCGGCGGCGATTCGTCCCGCCACGGCGTCGCGCAGCCCGGCGGGCAGCGCCGGCGGCGCCTCGTCCGGGCGGAGCGCCCGGAGCTCCTCGGGCGGAGCGTCGTGGGAAAGGTCGGTCATCGCGTCTCGGGTCTCGCGGGGGACAGCGCGGCGGCGTCCGTGGCGGAGCGTACGTCCGTCGCGGCGTCGGGGTTAGCCTCTCCCTTGCGCGCCAGGCGCGATCGGTGGGAGCGGAGCGTGCGCCGCAAACGCTCATAGCCGCGGTGCGCGCGGACTTTCACGGCGGTGGTGCTGGCGCCGAGCACCTCGCCGATCTCCTGGAAGGGCATCTCTTCGAACCAGTGGAGCTCGATGACTTCCCGCTGGCCCGCCGGGAGCCGGCTGACGGCGCGGCGCACCTCGAGGGCGCGCTCGGCGGCGAGCAGATCGAGGGCCTCGGTCCGGGGATCGCTGCGGCCGTCGAGCTCGAGGGGCGCCTCCGGACGCCGGCGCCGACGCCGGAAGTGCTCGCGCCGCAGGTTGAAGCAGATGGTGTAGATCCAGGGTCGGAGCGCGCGGCCCTCCTGAAAATCGAAGCGGGCGCGGTGAAGCTGGAGGAAGGTCTGCTGCACGATCTCCCGGGCGTCCTCCGGCGACCGGACCTGTCGCCGCACCGCCCGGCCCAGCCGGGGTCCGTAGCGGTCGAAGAGGGCGGAGAAGGCGGCGGCGTCCCCGCGCACGTAGCGGGCCATGAGCGTCTCGTCGTCCAGCGCGGCGTAGGACGAGACCGCGCCCGGCGCGCCGACAACATCGGCGAGGGCGCTTTCGCTACCGGTCTCGGGTTCGCTAGGTTCGCTCGTCATGACGCGGGTGCCTGCGCCATCGCCGGCCGAGGAGGCCGTGGCCCGCGCTGCGGCAGCGCGTGACGCTCGATTGGATCCGCAGACCAGGCGGCGCTTTGGCGTGGTGCATACGCCGCTCCCCGTCGCGCGTTATGCCGCGGAGCGTGCTTTTTTTGCGCTCGGGGCCTCGGAGCTGGGGCCCGGGGCCCCCACCGTGCTCGATCCCGCCTGCGGTCCCGGCGTGTTTCTGGCGGCGGCGCTCGGTTGCTGGGAGGGCCCCCCGGGGCGGCTCCTGGGCTTCGAGCGGGACGCGGAGGCGCTCGCGGCCGCGGCGGAAGCGCTGACGGCGCGGCGCGCGGGCTGGTCCCTTCGCCTCGAGCGCACCGAGGACACGCTGGCCACGCTACCCGAGCTCGAGCCGGGCGGGCCGCTGGTGGTCCTCGGCAACCCGCCCTGGGCCGGGAAGACGGCGAGCCGGAGCCCGCTGAGCGAGGCCCTCCTCGAAGACTTTCGCCGGGAGGCCGACGGCACGCCGCTAGAGGAGCAGAAACTCGGCGTCCTCTCCGATGCTTACGTTCGCTTTCTTCGCTGGGGGGCGGAGCTGCTGCGGCGCGAGCCTGGGGGCGGCGTGCTGGCCTTCGTCACGAACGCGAGCTTTCTGGACGGCCCCGTACACCGGGGCCTTCGCGCAGCCTTCGGGCGCTGGTTCTCGACGATCGAAATCACCGACCTCGGCGGCAGCGCGCTCGTGGCGCGGGAGCCGGGCCACCGCGATGACAACGTCTTCGGCGTCCGTCCCGCGGCGGCGGTCTGCGTGGCGACGCGCCCGCGCGGCCACGACGAAGCCGGGTCGACGGCCCGCGTGTCGCTCCGGCGCATCCGCGGCGATCTCGAAGGCAAGCTCGCCGCGCTCACGGATGCGGCGCCGGTCTTCGTGCCGCTCGAGCCGCAACCCCCGGCCCTGCTCTGGCGCGCCGCCGAAGGCCTGCCCTGGCCCGTCGATTGGGTGCCGCTCCCCGCGCTCTTTCCTTTTCATCGTGAAGGCGTGCAGACCAACCGCGACGACCTGGTCACGCACCGGGACCCGGACGTGCTGGTCTCGCGGCTCCAGGCGCTGGCTCTCGGCCTGCGCCGCCCGGACCTCGAGCGCGCTTTCGAGGCGCTCCCGCACTTCGATCCCCGGGCGGCGCAGGCGGCAGCGGCCCGGGCCCTCGCCGCGCATCCGGCAGGTGAGGGCGTGATCCGGCGCCTCGCCTACCGCCCTGGCGCGCCGCGCCACGTCATCGCCCTCGCGCCGCTTTGCCATCGCCCGCGGCCGGCCCTGCTCGCCGCCATGGACGCATCGCGGAGGGCGCTGCTGACGGTACGAAAGGACCGGGGCGAGCGGCGCTGGACCCACGGCGCCATGAGCGACGCGGCACCGGACAACTGCTACCTCTCATCGCGCTCGAGCTGCCGCACGCGGGCGTACCCGGAGCGGACGCCGGAGCGCGCCCCCAACCTGAGTGACCGCGCGCGCGCGGCGCTTTCCGCCGTCGGCGCCGACGAGGACGATGCGCTCGGCCTGCTTCGCTATGCGCTCGCCGTGCTGCGCGTGCCGGCCTACGGCGCGCGCTTCGCGGGCGTGCTCCGCGCAGACCACCCGCGCGTACCGCTCCCCACGAAGGGGAGCTGGGCCTCGCTCCGGGAGGCCGGCGCGACCTTCGAGGCCGAACTCCTCGCCGCGGACCGTGGTCCGGTCGCGGCCGGCGGCGCCAGCGTCGCCATCGGCCACCGACAGCTGGTCCTCGGCCTCGGCGCCGCCGGCCGTTGGCGCGCCGCCGAGGCCATCGCGGCCCAGACCCTCGCGCCTTCCTTCCCCGCGAGGGCGCCGGACCACTGAGCGCGTCGCGGGTAGGCCGTTGGCGCGTTGACCGCCGCTTGAGCCCGGGAGACACTTCGCGGCGGTGTCCCAGCGGCGCATCTCGACCCTGCTTCGAAGCGCTCCGACGCGCTACCGGCCCCTCGAACGCATCGCCGTCGGCGGCATGGCCGAGGTATGGCGTGCCGAGGCCATGTTCGAAGACGGCGCGTCGCGCACCGTCGCCATCAAGCGCGTGCTGCCCAAGATGGGCGACCCGCTCTTCCGTTCCATGTTCGAAGACGAGGCGCGCTTGGGCATGCGTCTCCGGCACCCGAACGTCGTTCGCGTCTACGACGCTCGGGACGTCAGCGGGACGCTCATCATGGTGATGGAGCTCGTCGACGGCGACTCGCTCAAGGGCCTCATCGACCGGGCCTGGTCCCGGCACCAGCCCATGCCGGTCCCCACGGCGCTCCACGTCGTTCGGGAGCTCGTCCGGGCCCTCGAGTACGTGCACAACGCCCTCGACGAGGAGGGCATGCCCCTCGGCATCGTTCACCGGGACATCAGCCCGCACAACCTGCTGCTCGGCCGCGACGGCGCGGTGAAGCTGATGGACTTCGGTCTCGCCGACGCCAACGTGCACGCCAACGCGCGGTCCAAAGACCTGGTGGGCGGCAAGCTCGGCTATCTGGCGCCGGAGGTGGTGCGCCAGCGGCCCGCGGACCACCGCGTCGACCTCTTCGCGGCGGGCATCGTGCTCTGGGAGCTCCTCGCCGGGAGGCGGCTCTTCCAGGGAACGGACGACGCGGAGACCGTGCGGAACGTGGCGCGCTGCCAGGTTCCGTCGCTGCGCCAGCTCAACCCGGAGGTCCCGGCGCCGCTCGAGGGGCTCCTCACGAGCCTGCTCCATACGAACCCGGAGAAGCGGCCCCCGAACGCCTCGCGGCTCCTGGTCGCGCTCAGCTCCATTCTCGACCGCGTGGACCCGCACGTGTCGTCGCGGGACGTGTCGCTCATGGTGGCCCTTCACCTGGCCTTCCGGGCGCGGGAGGCGCCGGTGGAGGTCGAGGAAGCCCGGGCGCCGCTGGCCGTGGCGGACCTGCTCGCCGAGGAGCTCGCGGAGTTCGCCGAGCAGACCACGGAGAACATCGCGCCCCTCGACCCGAACGACTTCGCGCGCGCGGACGTCCGCACGCGGCCGAACTTTCCCCCGGAGCAATGACGCCGGAGTTCTACGCGGCTTCGACGCGCCCGGCCCGGCGCCGATAGACCCGCGGGGAGATTCCGTGTGGCGCGCGTGCGAAGGCGTCCCGGGCGTGCGCCGCGAGGCTCTCGCGCGCCGAGGGCGGCGCCGCGAGGAGCAGGTCCCGATGGGGCGCGGCGAGAAGGTGCGGTCCCGCTCCGAGCTGCGCCCGGATCTGGGCGGCAAGCCCCGACAGCAAGAGGCGCGTCCCGTCGAGGCCGTCGCCGGTGCGGGCGTGCAGGAGCCCGTGCTCGAGCACCCACACGGGAGCGCGGAGCGCGAGGTTCGCCAGCGCCTGGGTACGCACGGCGCCGGCGCCTGCCGCGGACTCCCAGCGCGTCCACTCGGCCTGCCGGACGAAGCGCGCGCGGCCGTCGTAGGCCAGCTGATGGGCCACGTAGAGGTCCGGGGCGAGCGGTGCGAAGGCAAGGGCCTCGGCCTTGGCCCCGAGCTCCGTCACGAAGGCGCCGCCCACGAGCCGGGGCCGCAGGCGAGGCGCGGCCTCTTTCCAGCCGAGGGCCGTCGGGGAGCCGCCGGGAAGCAGGGCGACCAGCGATGCGGCACCGCGCGCGAGCGCCGCGTCGTCGTCCACGAGAGGCGCGAGGCGCTCGAGGGCGAGCTCGCTCCCGTCGTCGAGCTGGGCGGCCCAGCCGATCCCCCGCACCACGCGCCGGGCCGGGCGTGCGCCGAGCGCCGCCAGGAGCGCGCGCTGGGCCCGGGCCTCGGCCCCCTCGTCGCGGGCGTCGGCCTCCGCGCGGAGGAGCGCTGCGGCGATGACCTCAGCGGGCTCCTCGCCGGCGAGGCCCGCTTCGATGGCGTCGTCGATGACGGAGAAGGGGTCGAAGAGCGCGTGCGTTCCGAGCTGGACGCGGTGCCCTTCGCGCGCGGCGACGTGGGTCCCTCCGAGGGCGTCCACGAGCAGGCAGGCGAAATAGGCTCCGGCGCGCGCGAGGAACGCGTCTTCGTCGGCGGCCTCGTCGTCGAGGAAGACGTCGAGGGCGGCCACCAGGGCCCGCACACCCGCGGGACCCCGGGGGGGAGCCGCCCCCATGCGCTGCGCGGCCCCGGCGAAGGGCCCCGCGCGCTCCCCGAGCGCGACCAACCAGCTCATGCGGCAACCATAGATCGCCCTGGCGAGCGCCGGTGGACCAGAGCGCCGCCGGGGGCTAAGGAGCGCCGATGGCCAAGGGCAAAAAGAGCAAGGCGCGGAAGCGGCGCGCTCGCTCCGGCGGCGACGCGCCGACCGCGGATACGCCTCGGGACGAGGAGCGGTCGGACCACGCGCAGACGGACCCGGAGCGGAGCGAGGCAGAGACGGAGGCCGCCGCGGGCACGCCCCCCGGGACCACCGGCGAAGCCGAAGAGGGCGCGGCAGTGGACCCGGCGCCGAGCCTGGACGCCGACGCGCCGGAACCCGAGGCGAGTGAGCCGCTGAGTCGCGCCGAGCGCCGCCGGCGCCGGCGCCAGCGCCGCACGGCGGCGGAGGCGCAAGCCCATGCCGCCCCCGAGGCGGCCCCGGAGGAGTTCGAGTACAGCGACGGAGGCGCCGGTGGGCTGCTCTTCGTCGGCGTGATCTTCACGCTCCTGGCGGCGGCGGTGCTCGTCGCCATGTTCACGGAGTGAGCTGGGGGGCTGGGGGCGCCTTGCCGGGGTCTCGGCGCGCCTTCGCTCGCTTCGGTCCCTGCGGCGCGGGCCCGTCCGCTGGCGGCGCTGGCGACCGGTCGGCACACTAGCCGCGTGAGCGAGCCCACCGACGACGCGCCGGGGCGCGAGGCGCCCGAAGAGGGTCAGGCCATCGTTCCCCGCGACGGCACACCCGAGGAGTTCCCGGAAGGCGAGCGCGAAGCCGTCGACCAGCTCTTCGCCGTGCTGGACAAGGTGCCCTTCGTGTCCGGCTTCAAGCGGGACGTGACGAGCCTCAGCGCGATGATTCGCGGTCGGCGCCCTCCGCGTGTCCTCGCCATCGGCGCGCCGGGGAGCGGGCGCTCGCAGCTCGCCAATGCGCTCCTCGGCGAACCGGTGCTGCGCGTCGGTCCCGCCGGGGACGCGCCCGATCGCCGCTGGCTCCGGGTCGATGCGGCGGGCCGGCGCATCGACTGGATGGAGATCGCCGCCCGCGGGGACACGACGGAGCTCATGAACGACGGGGAGGGCGCGCGTGCGCCGGACGTCGTGATCGCCTTCGTGACGCCCGCGGAGGCCGAGCGCGGCGCCGGTCGCGTGCTCGAGCTAGCCCTGGCGGCGCGGGCCCTCGGCGGCGAGACGCCCCTTCCCCTCATCGCGGTGCTCGGCCGCGCCGACGCCGTCGAGCCCGAAGCCGCGGCGGCGCCCTTTCCCGCGGACAAGGAGCTGCGCATCGCCGGCCTGAAGCGTGCGCTGCGCCGGCAGCTCGTCGAGGCTGGCCTCCCGAAGGAGACGCCGCTGCACGCCGTCGCGACGCCCTCCGCCGGCGAGCATCGCCTCGGCATCGCGCCCTGGAACCTCGGGGGCCTCGCCGAGAGCCTCGCGTCCGCGGTGCCTGCCGCGGCGCGCGTCGAGGCGGCGCGTGCCTTTCCGGACGCGGTGCGCACGCGGCGAAAGGTGGCGAGCGACCTCATCGAGTCCTGTTCGACGCTGGCCATCACCGTGGCGCTCTCGCCCATCCCCCTGAGCGACATCGCGGTCATCGTGCCGCTTCAGACCACCATGGTGACGGCCATTGCGTACCTGAGCGGCCGGCGCTGGAGCCCGCGCGCCGCGGGAGAGTGGCTCACGAGCGCGGGCCTGGTCGCCGGGGCGGGCTGGGGCATGCGCACGGCCGCGCGACAGGTCCTGAAGCTCGTGCCCGGCGCCGGGAGCGTCGTGGGTGCGGGCATGGCCGGAGCGGGGACTCTGGCCCTCGGACGAAGCGCGATGAAGTACTACCTCTGAGACCTCGCCCCGAGGTCCGGAGAACTCGCCGGCGCATCAGGCGCGGCGCGGGACCGGGCGTCCTCGACCACGCGGACTTCGCTGGCGTGAAGCGCAGCGAAGTGCTCGGCCGCGCGGCGTCCCAGCGCGTCCATGTCCGGTCGCTCCCCGGTCTCGGCCTCGACGCTCGTCACGCCCTTGTCCTGGATGCCGCAGGGCACGATCAGGTCGAAGTGGCCGAGCTTCGGCGCGGCGTTGAAGGCGAAGCCGTGCATGGTCACCCAGCGGCTGATGCGCACGCCCACGGCGCCGATCTTCCGAGCCCGCGGCGACGACGCCTCGAGCCAGGCGCCGTTGAAGCCCGGGAGCCGCTCGGCCGCCAGGCCCTGGTCCGCGGCGAGGCGAATCATCGTCTCCTCGAGGCTCGCGACGTATTTCCGCACGTCCTGCCGGTCCGGCTTCAAATCCACGATGGGGTAGCCCACGAGCTGGCCCGGCCCGTGGTAGGTCACGTCCCCGCCGCGGCCCACGTCGTGCACCTCGAAACCGTTGGCCACGAGCGCCTCCCGGCGTACGCGGAAGTGCTCCTCCTTGGCGGCCCGGCTTGGAGTCATTATTACCGCAGGATTTGGTAATTCTATTCCAGACAGCTTATTTGAGTATGCTAGTAGTCTGAGTACTGTCGGACT
>JBCCAW010000571.1:0-3885 GCA_039814655.1 Myxococcota bacterium
CCTCGGCCGCGTGCTCCACGTGGATCTCTCGACGGGCGACCACCACGTGGAAGAGGTCGGCGACGACGTCTACCGGCAGTTCCTGATGGGCTACGGCCTCGGCGCCTACCTGCTGTGGAAGCACTTCCCGCCCGGCACGGACCCCATGGCGCCGGAGGCGTGCTTCGTGGTGGCGAGCGGGCTCTTGACCGGCACGCACGCGCCCTTCTCCGGGCGCATCCAGATTTGCGGCAAGTCGCCGCTCACGGGCACCTGGGCCGACTCGAACTCCGGCGGGAGCGTCGCCACGCAGCTGCGCAAGGCCGGCTACGACGCGCTCGTGGTGCGCGGCCGGGCCGCGGGGCCCTCGGTGCTGGTGATTCGCGACGACGAGGTGCGCCTCCAGCCGGCCGGTGAGCTCTGGGGCACGCAGATCCCCGAGGCCTTCGACGCGCTGCGCGCAACCTACGGGCGCAAGAGCGAGGTCGGCGTCTCGGCCATCGGCCCGGCCGGCGAGCAGCGGAGCCTCATCGCCTCGGTGATGAACGACCGCTACCACGCCTTCGGCCGCCAGGGCTTCGGCGCGCTCTATGGGAGCAAGAACCTGAAGGCCATCGTGGTGGGCGGGACGGGCAAGGTGCCCATCGCCGACCCGAAGGCCTACAAGGCGCTCTGCCAGGGCGTGAACCGCCAGTACAAGAAGGACGTGGGCTGGTTCATGCGCTTCGCCGTGTGGGTGGCGAAGCCGCGGAAGGCCATGGGCTGGTTCTACCGCATCGTGCGGCGCTTCGGCCTGAAGCTCGAGGCGCCGACGCCGGCGGTCCGCCAGCTCTGGGCGGACCAGGGCACGACGAGCGCCGTGGCGCTCAGCGTCGAGAACGGCGACGCGCCCATCAAAAACTGGAAGGGCGTCGGGACCCGGGACTTCCCGCTGCAAAAGAGCCTCGCCATCGACGGCGGCGAGGTGAAGAAGATGGTGCAGAAGAAGCTGAGCTGCGGCGACTGCCCGGCGCCCTGCAAGGGCATCGTGGCGTCGAAGAAGCGCAAGCTCCGGGACGTGCGCCGGCCGGACTACGAGACGCTGGTGGGCTTCGGCGCGAACCTGCTGAACGAAGACTTGGACATCGTCACGGCGTGTCACGACGCCTGCAACCGCTACGGCATGGACGCGCTGAGCGCGTCGGCGACGCTGGCCTGGGTGGCCGAGTGCGTGGAGGAAGGCAAGCTCGGCGCCGAGGACCTGGGCGGGCACGAGCTGCGCTGGGGCCAGGGCGAAGCCGCGCTCGCGCTGACCGTGGCGATGGGCGAGGGCACGGGCCCCGGCGCGTGGCTCCGGCACGGCTCGAAGCGCGCCGCGGACCACGTGGGGAAGGGCACCGAGGCCTTCGTGGTGGCCGTGCGCGGCCAGGAGCCCGCGTACCACGACCCGCGCTTCTCTTCGCTCATGGGCGTGACCTTCGTGAGCGACCCGACGCCGGGCCGGCACACGGCGGGTGGCGCGTCCTGGAAGGAGACCTTCAACGTGGGCTTCCCCATTCCCGGGGCCGTGCCCGAGCGCGACGTGGCCATCGGCTGGAAGAAGGACGCGGGCAAGGGCCTGGCCCAGGCGCACTACGCGAACGCGCACCAGGTCTTGAACGGGCTCGGGCTCTGCCTCTTCACGAACCTCACGGGCGGGCTGCCCTGGCTCGAGATGACCAACGCGCTGACGGGCTGGGACCTGACGCCGCAGGAGCTCTTGGCCTGTGGCGAGCGCATCCAGAACCTGCGTCACGCCTTCAACGTGCGCGAGGGCGTGCTGCCGAAGGACTTCAACGTGCCCGGGCGCATGTTCGGCCGCGGCGACGGGCTGCTGACGTCGGGCCCGCTCAAGAACATCGACGTGCCCGTGGAGTCGCTGCGCGGCGACTTTCACGCGGCCATGGGCTGGGACCCGGAGACGGGCAAGCTCGCGGCGAGCCGCGCCGCGGCGCTGGGCCTCGACGGCCTGCTCGGCGAGCACGTCGCCGCCGAGGCCTAGAGCATGCTCGGCCGTCTCTTCTCGCGCGGCCCGTTTTCGCGAGGCCCGCGCATTCGCGTGCGCCTGAAGATGCAGGGGCGCATCGGCGAGGGCTGGCGCGACGTGGACGAGACCTGGTCCTTGCCCGAGGGCACGACGCTGCAGGGCTTCATCGCGCGCGCGGACCGCGACGGCTTCGACCTGAGCGGCGCCCTGGCCGAGAGCCCGCACCTGGCCGACACGATCATGCTCAACGGCGAGCGCTGCCCCGTGGCGGAGAACGGCGAGCGCGCGCTCGCGGACGGGGACGAGCTCTTTTTGTTGGCGCCGCTGGTGGGCGGCTGAGCCCTTGGCCACGGGCACGCTGCCCCGAAGACCAAGACCGCCCGCGACCAGACCATGACGCACTACGACGTGGTGTTCCGCATGTACGCGAGCACCCTCGTCACGCTCTTCGAGATGGCCGGTGAACGCGAGCTCGCCGACCGCGTCCGCCCGAGCACACGCCGCCCGGGCCAAACGCGCGACATCGCCGCGGGCCGCGAGGTCGGCCTGGACGAGGTGCTTGGGACCGGCGGGGCACAAACCGCGAGCGTTGCTTCGGTCGCGGACGTCTAGGCGCTGCCATCGCACGCCTTGCCGCCCGAGGGCCCGACTGAGGCCTTCGGGCGGCGTCGTTTGGCGGCCAGGGCCCGCGTTGTCGCGTTGGCGTCGCCGCGATGAAGGCCCACGAACGCCGCTCGGAGCGCCCAGAGCTCGACGATTCGAATCCACACGCTCGAAATCAGGCCTTTGGGAGCACGACGACGAGGGCGGCCAGCCGCTGGCGCTGGACGCGCATCGGTTCACGGTGCGGCTTTGCCGAGGCAAGCCCGAGGTCTCCTGCGCACTCGGCCCACTCGCGTTCGCAACCCGTCGTGAGCGCGCTTTGCGGCTCCCCAGCTGTTTCGAGAAGCCTCGAAGGCGCTTGGGCGGGCCCACGCCCCGTCCGGACGGATTCCAACGCGCAAGCGGCAGACCGAGCGGCCGTTTGGGTCTCTCGTTGACGCGAGGGGAGCTGAGAAATGCCAGTCTTGGCACGTCATAGACGGGTGACGGCGGGCGGTGCCGCGGTCGAGCAGCGGGCGGCACAAGGCGCGGGTGAGCGGCGTCGACCTGCACGCGGGGGTGGTCGTGGGCAAGAAGCGGCGGGACCGCAACGAGGAGATCTGCCGCTCCCTCCTCCTCCGGCCGCCACTCGCGGCGGACCGGCTGAGCTGGGCCGGGGACGGAGACGTGCTCGTGCGGCTGAAGACGCCGTGGTCCGACGGCACCTCGCATGTGAAGCTCACGCCTGTCGAGCTCCTCGGGCGCCTCGCGGTGCTCATCCCGAAGCCGAACGGGCCAGGTCGTCTACACAGGCGTGCTTTGCGCCCGCCACCGCTGGCGCGACCGCGTGGTCCCCGGGGCCCCTGACGGGGACGACGACGCCGGTCGCTCCGCTGGCTCCACGTCCGACCGGCCCAACCGAGACTGGGCCACCCTGATGGCGAGGGGCTTGGGACTCGACGTGCTGGCCTGCCCGATGTTCGAAAGGCAGTGTGTGACGGAAGGCTCCGCCACCTGGCGACCATCATGGAGCGCCAGGTCATCCAGCGCATTCTTCGCCACCTTGGCCTGCGAGCGAGCCCTCCAGCTCTGACCCCCGCGCTCCAGCTCGAGCTGGCGGTCGACCGAGGCGCCTGACCGCGCCCGGCGGGCGCCGGAAGAGGGCAGGGGTGCGTCCAGGGGCCCGAGAGATGGTACGTCCGGTCCTCGAGGCCGCCCAAACCGCCTTCATGCGCCGTCCCGCGCCCTCCAGCAGGCCGGCGCGTAGTTCGCACAACGTGTGTTACGTAAAGTTGGGCGTGTTCATGCTGACTATCGCC
>JBCCAW010000824.1:0-1856 GCA_039814655.1 Myxococcota bacterium
CCCACGGCGACGCCAAGGGCTTTCCGACGCGGCCGGAACATGACGACGGCACCTGAGCCGCCGGCGGCTCCGGGGCCCGCTCAGCCCTCGCGCGAAGCAAGGCGCCCCGCGGCCCAGGCCGCGGCCTCGCGCACCGTCGCGTCCTCGTGGGCCTGGGCGGTCTCGCGGAGCACGGGCAGGTGACGTCGCTCGCCGACGTTCCCGAGCACGAGCGCCGCGTTGCGCTGCATGCGTAGACGCCCGGGGCGCGCGAGCGGCGACCCCGTCGCCCAGGCCCGGTAGGCCACGTCGTCCATGGCGAGCAGCGCGGCCGCGTCCACGGCCTCGGGTCCGGTAAAGCGCGCGGCGGGCGCGAAGGGCTCCGTGAGCTCGGCCGCGACGGGTTTCGTCGCGTTGTACGGGCATACGTCCTGGCAGGTGTCGCAGCCGAAGACCCGGTCGCCGATCCCGCTCCGGAGCTCCGAGGACACGGGACCGTCGTGTTCGATGGTCAGGTACGACACGCAGCGCCGCGCATCGAGGCGGCGCGGCGCTGCGAAGGCGTCCGTCGGGCAGGCGTCCAGGCAGCGCGTGCACCGGCCGCATCGCTCGCGCATGGCGGCGCCGGGTGAAAGCGGCGCCGCGGTGATCACCGTACCGAGGAAGACGTGCGACCCGAGGCCGGGGATGATCAGGCAGCAGTTCTTGCCGATGAACCCCAGCCCCGAGCGCTCGGCCCAGGCGCGCTCGAAAACCGGACGGCTGTCCACGGACCAGCGCGCGTCGTGCCCCTCCGCGCGAAGCCAACGCTCGAGCTTGCGCAGGCGCTTTTGCATCACGTTGTGGTAGTCGCGGCCCCGCGCATAGCGGGCCACGCGACCCGGCAGGGGGCCCACGCCGGCTTCCGCGGCCCGCGCGTAGGGCAGCGCGACCACCACGACGCTGAGCGCGCCGGGAAGCATGGCTTCCGGGTCCAGGCGTACGTCCGCCGTATCTTCCATCCAGCGCATGGAGCCGTGGAAACCCGCCGCGAGCCACGACCGAAGCTTGCCTTCCTCTTCCTCGAGGCGCGTCGCCCGGGCGAAGGCGACGCGGGGAAACCCGAGCGCATGGGCCCGCGCGCGCACCTCGCGGGTGAGGGCGCTCTCCGAGCTGCCGCCGTCCTCCATACCGCCCACCCTCAGGTGGCCGCGCTACCGCCGGGATAGCGGAGCCTCGGTCGCCGGGGGCGATCCGCGTCGTCGCGAGGTGCCGGCGGGCCCTCGTCGCCGCCTTCCCCTCCGGAGTCCGGGGCGGGTGAGCCCGGCACGCCGGGATCGAGGGTGCCGGGCCGCTGGCCGCCGGGGTTCGGCAGCAGAAAGGGCTGCGCGTTGAAGGTGCCGCACTGGCGGCCGTTTCGGTAAAAGCCCCAGTGAAAGTACACGCGGCCATCGCCGCTGAGGATCTGCTCCGGCGGCGCCGGGTAGGGCTGGCCACGCTGCACGGCGTTCCAGGCCCCGTAGTCGAAGGGCGTGAAGCCGCTACGACGCACGAAGTTGACCTCGGCCAGGCTCCCGTCGCGGTTGAACACGATCTCCAGCTTCGTCAGGAGCGTCATGTCGTTGAAGGGGCTCGACGCCCCGCCGGGGAGGTTGGCGAGGAAGCCCTCGGCGAAGTTCGGGTGAATGCGCCGGTGCACCTTCGCCTCGAACTCGGCGAAGGGGTCCGCCGCGGCGTTGAGGGCCGTCTGGTTTCCCGGCCGAACGTTCGTCGCGTAGTTCTCGAGGGACGCCTGGAACTCGGCCCAGCGCTCCTGGTGCCGGCCGCCCCGCGTGCGGCTCGTCTGCTCGGCCACGAAGCGGTCGCGCTCCTCGCGGAGCTCCTCCTCGCCCAGCACC
>JBCCAW010000586.1:0-3803 GCA_039814655.1 Myxococcota bacterium
CCGGGGCCCTCGCGTTGCTGCGCGGGCCCGGGCTGGCCGCGACGCCGGACGCGCGCGCGGCGATCGGCGTCGACGCGGACGGCTTGTGGGTGGTGGCCGAGCGCCGGCCCGGGGCGCCTCTCCTCGGGCCGCTGCTCCGGGCGGCCGGTGTCGAGACGGCCATCGCGCTCCCGGAGCGCAGCCTCGCGCTCCTCGAGGCGCGGGGCCCCGTGGGCACCTTCGGCACCGCCGCGCCGATCCCGGAGACGGGTCTCACGCTGCTCGCTGACCCGAGGCCTGCGGCCGAGGTGCTCTTCCCGGATGTCGAGCCGGCACCCTACGCGGTGTGGGGCACGCTCCAGGACACGCGGGTGCGCTACTTCCGCGCGTCGGAGGGACGACGTCGCCCCCGCTTTCAGGCGCCGGACGGGACGGCGGACTCGGTGCCGTAGACCCCCGAGACGGGGGCTACTCCGTGCGGTCCGTGACGCGGAGCGGGCCGAGAGGGACGACGCGGCCGTCGTCGCTCAGCGTGGCGAGGCGCTCGAAGCGCGAGAGCACGCCGTCGCCGTCGAGGTCCCCCTCGGCGCGGAGCCGATAGAGCGGCTCGCCCGGAGGCACCTCGACGCCGCAGCCCTCCGCGGCGGGCTCGAAGCGGTAGCGGAAGCGCACCTCGCGCTCCGGTGCAAAGCCCAAGGCGGCCCAGCCGGCTTCCGCGTCCGGCGGGCTCCCGGCCAGGAAAGGCGCGGCGTTCGGCGACACGTCCGCGGGCGTGGGGCCGAGCGCCGCGGGCAAGCAGCGGGCGCCGCCTTCGTGCCGCGCCCGGTAGTAGGCCCTGGCCCGGCGGTCGAGGTCCTCGAGGAGCTGCGTCGGCTCCTCGAACTTCGAGGTGCGGACGCGCCGGAAAAAGGTCGGCACGAAGACCGCGAGGCCGACGCCCACGAGACAGAAAATAGCGCACGCCTCGATGAGCGTGACCCCGGCCTGGCGCCGCGTCATGGGCGCGTCCCATCGCGCAGCAGGGCGGTGGGGCCTTCGGCGAGCCAGCCGTCCCGGGCCACGTTCACGCGCTCGCCCACCAGCATGAAGAGCGTTCGCGGCAGATACGGAAAGTGCGCGTCGCGCCGCCGCTCGACGTCTTCCACGGTCGCGCGGAGCGCGCGCGCGTAGGCGTCCCCGCGCAGGTTCGCGATGCGAAGACGGATCTCCTCACGCACCTGCGGGTCCGTCGCGACCGCGTACATCTCCGCGAGATGCTGCGCGGCCTGCTCGGCCTTGCCGAGGCTCTGGAGGCGCGTCGCGTTGGAGAGCGCGAGCCACGCGGGGCCGGCGCCGAGGCGCGCCGCTTTCCGCGTGTACACGAGGCCTTCGGCCACGAGGGCCTCGGCCTCTTCTTCGTTGCCCGCACGCCGCACCTCCGGCGCGACGTCGTAGAGCAGGGCGGCGCCGAGGCGCCACTGCACGTCGCCATCCTGCGGGAAGCGCTCGGCGGCGCGCCGGAGATACACGAGCGCCTCCATGAGCTGCGGCACGGTCACCTGCGTGATGCGGTACATGCCCGCGGTGCCGGCCCAGAGGTAGGCGCGCTTGAACTCCGGGTCGAGGTGCACGATGGCGTCCGCGTAGCGCAGGATGTTCCGCGTCTCGCCATCGTTGGCCCACTCCTCGCCCATGTAGACGAGGCCCCGCATCCAGATCAGGTCGGCCAGCGCCGCGCGATGACCGAGGGAGAAGCGCTCGAGCCAGGCCGGAGGCGGCAGATAGTAGAGGTCTTCGTAGCGCTCGCTGCGTTGCTCCCGCTCGAAGGCGGCGCCGCGAAGCGTATCCGCCGCGCCCACCACGCCGAGCAAGGCGAGGAGCGTCGCCGCCGCCTGGAGCGGGCTCACTCTTCCGCGCGCTCAGAGTAGACGGCGGCGTTGCGGTAGAGCCCGTTGCCATCGACGCCGACGCTCAGCTCGAAGAGGCTCGTGACGCCGTTCCCGTCGAGGTCCCCGACGGCTTGGAGGTCGTAGAGCGGGTCCCCGGTGGCTGATCCGTCGCCGCAGGACATGACCGTTCCGGCGATGGCGGTCCCAGTGCCGCCGACGAGGTCCACGGTGTAGGCGTAGTAGAGCGGATCCGAGGCGCGGAAGTTGATGGCCTCGAACTGGGCGCGGGTCGCGGCCGCCATGCCCGGCCAGTCGATGGTGTACCTCTGGGCGCCGGGCCCGCCGGCAGGCGCCGGCAGCACCGCATCGACGGAGAGGTGGCAGCGCGTGCGGTCCGCCGTGGCGCCGGCACCGGGGATGACGCCCCGCTGGGAGACGTCGCGCTCGTAGAGGCTCGCGGCGCCCTGGAAGAGGGTGCCGAGCATGGACGGGGCCTCGGCGGACTTCGCCCGGCGGACGAAGGTCGTGTACGCCGGCGCCGCCAGTGCAGCGAGGATGCCGATGATGGCCACGACGATCATCAGCTCGGTCAGCGTGAAGCCCCACGAGGCGCGTCGTGCGCGGCGTGCGCGGCGAAGAGGTCGGAGCATGTGGTCGTTCCTTGGGTGGGCGAGCAGCGATTGTCGAGCGGCGGCGAGAACGCGAAAAGGCGGCACCCCCGAAAGGATACCGCCTCTTCGTCAGGCCGAAGCCCGAGGACTCACTCCAGCTCGTTCTGCTTGAAGATGTCCGCGTTCTTGTAGAGAGTGTTGCCCTGGTCGAGACCGACCGAGAGGCGGTAGAGGCTGAGCTCCGTGTCCGCGTCGAGGTCCGCCGTCGCGTCGAGGTTGTAGATGAGGTCGCCGACCGCCGAGGCGTTGCCGCAGACGATGCCCGAGGTGCCGATTTCGCCGCCGGCGCCGCCGACCTGCACGTCCGCGAGGTAGTTGAAGTAGATCGGGTCGGACACCTGGAAGCCGAGCGCCACGAACTCCGGCGCCGTGGCCAGCGTGCCCCAGTTGACGGTCTGCTTCTGATCCGACGGCACGAAGCCCGTCGTGGCGTCTTCCGCGATGACGCAGCGGGTGGTGTTGGCCGCCGCAACGCCGCGGCCGATGAGGGCCGCCTGGCCGTTCGAGCGCTCGTAGAGCGTGGCCGCGCCGGTGAAGAGCGACTCGAGCTGGGACGGCGCCTCGGACGTCTTCGAGCGCTTCACGTAGTTGAGGAACGCCGGGATGGCGAGGGCGGCGAGAATGCCGATGATCGCCACGACGATCATCAGCTCGATGAGGGTGAAACCACCCTGCTTGTTACGCAGGTTCTTGATCATGGGAATCCGTAATCCTTTCGAGCGGTCGGCCGGTCCCGGTCCGCAACCAGCCGACCAGTCCGCCACGGGAGAGCGTCTTTGCAGCAGGCGTGCCAGCTTCCGCTCGCGCTGAAATGTCATGAAAAAAGGCGGCCTCTCGGCCGCCCTGCGCTTCCGGCTGACGAATCCCGTCACCCTACCTCGTCGCGCCTGACGAGGCGCGTCACCCGACCGGCAGATCAGTCGACGCCGCCTTCGGCGCTCACCCACACGTCGTCGTTGAAGCTGTAGACTTCGACCTGAACGAGCGTTCCGTCGTTGTCGAGGTCCGCCTGGGCCTGCGCGATGTACCAGAACTCGTTGGCGGGAACGGCGATGGGCGCCGCGTCGCCGGGAAAGCCGGCCGCGACCGTGTACTGGAAATACACGAAGCCGTCGGGCTGCGCCCCGAGCTGGCGCCAGGCCGGCGTGGGCGTCCAGCCGTTCTTTTCCCCCGGCGCCGGAAGGGGATCGGGGACGTGGCCCACGAGATCGTTGGCGCCGCTCGTGTCGCAGTACTGCCCGAACTCCGCGCGGTAGGCCTCCTGCCGGCCCTTGATCACTTGCAG
>JBCCAW010000844.1:0-1685 GCA_039814655.1 Myxococcota bacterium
AGTACCTGCCCGAGCCGGACATCATCCACGACGTCTTCGGTCACGTCCCGCTCCATGCGGACCCGGCCTTTGCGGACTTTCTGCAAACCTACGGCCGCACGGCGCTGGCCGTCGACGACCACGAAGCCTCCGAGGGGCTTGCGCGCCTCTTCTGGTTCACCGTCGAGTTCGGCCTCGTGCGCGAGCAGGGCGACGTGAAGCTCTACGGCGCCGGGCTGCTCTCGAGCCCCGGCGAAGGTCGCCATGCGCTCCGCTCGCCAGAGGTCGACCGTCGCCCCTTCGACCTCGACGCGGTTCTCGCGACGGACTTCGAGATCGACCATTTCCAGCCGATTCTTTACGTGCTCGAGGACTTCGGGCAGCTGCGGGACGCGATGTCCGACCACGCGCGGACGCTCCATGCGCGCGGTCTCCTCGCGGGCGATGACCTGCCCTTCGCCGCCGAGTAGCAGCACGGGTACATCCCTGCCTGGCGTCGTCCTTCGATGGGGGCCTCTCCGCGCGGGCCTTTTGGCGCCATGCTCTGCCTCGGATGGAGGCGAAGAGTACGGAAACGCCGCGCGCGGCCGCCGCGCGCGGCCCATCCCGGGGACGGCTGCCCACCGCCTTGGCTCCCTGCCCGGCGTGCGCGGACGACAGGCCGGAGGAGACCTGGCCCCTTCCCGGTCAGCTCCTCCCGCACCGGCAGAGCTTCCTGGCCGCCCGCTGCGGCTGCGGACAGGCCTACCTGCGGGAGCAGGTGCCCGCCGCGGCGCAAGCTCGCCTCTACGATGCGGACTATCCCCTCCATCGCGGCCCCGCGCTCTGGGGCCTCTTTGCGCCAGTGGTGGCCTTCGCCGAGTCCCGCGTCGACGCTCGGCGCGTGCGCGCGTTGAGCCGTGCGCGCACGCTCGGCCCCGGAGACCGGGTGCTCGACCTCGGCTGCGGGCGAGGCTCCTTCCTCGACCGCTTGCACGGCGCGACCGGGGCCTCGGGCCTCGGCCTCGACCACCTGGCGCCGGCGAACCCGCGGGGAACCCCCTGGAGCGCCGGCGAGGGAGCCGCCGTGCGCTGCCTCGAAGCGGCGCTCCCCGCGCTTCCCGAGGTCGCCTCGGAGCAGGGGCCCTATGCAGCCATCACGCTCTGGCATGCGCTCGAACACGATCCCGCGCCGCGCGAGACCTTGGCCTGGGTCCGTGAGCATCTCGCGCCCGACGGGGTGCTGCTGGTGGAGGTCCCGGACGAGAGCTCGGGCCTCGCGCGCCGCTTCGGGGGCGCCTGGGCCGGGCACCACACGCCGCGCCACGTCTCCCTCTTCGAGCCGGAGTCGTTGAGGCAGCTCCTCGAGACGTCGGGCTTCGACGTCACGCACCACCGGCGCGCGGGCACGCTCCTCCCCTGGACGCTCGTCGCGCTCTCCCTCGCGGACCGCGCGGGCTTCCGCTTCGGCCGCCACCCGGCCTGGGCGCTTTTCCCCTTCTGGGCGGCGGGCCTGGTCCTGACGGCGCCCTGGCTCGCCCGCGCCGGCGCCGAGGGCCGGGGCCTCCAGCTCGCCGTCGCCCGCCGCGCCTGACGGAAACGGAAACGGAAACGGAAACGGAAACGGAAACGGAAACGGAAACGGAAACGGAAACGGAAACGGAAACGGAAACGGAAACGGAAACGGAAACGGAAACGGAAACGGAAACGGAAACGGAAACGGAAAC
>JBCCAW010000623.1:0-3438 GCA_039814655.1 Myxococcota bacterium
CCTCAACGGGACGTTCCTCAACGGCGAGCGCGTGTCGGTGTCGCCGCTGAAGACCGGGGACGAGATCACCCTCGGCAGCACCCGCATCCTCTTCACGGGCGATGAGGCGGCGCAGCCGGCGCCGAGCGGGCCGCCGGCGTCCGAGGCCGGCCCGAAGTTCGGTGGTCCCACGCTGCCCTCCGGCGCGCCGCCGGCTCCCGTGGGCGCGCCCAAGGTGCCGCCCCCGGTGAGCTCCCCTCCCGTGCCGCGGCCTTCCGGGCCTGGCGCGCCGGCCATGCAGACGTCGAAGGTGACCATCGCTCCGGGCATGGTCGAGAGCCATATCCGGACCAAGCTCGCCCCGCTCCTCGAGCAGAACTTCCTCCCGGAACGGCTCGTCCAGGACAACGAAGCCTTGCGCCGAGACTACGAGAAGCTCCGGGCGAGCTACGAGCTCATGCGCATGATCGGCGTCGAGCTCGACATCGACCGGCTGCTCGCAAAAATTCTCGACGCGGCCTTTCAGCTCTTGCCCGCGGACCGAGGCGTCGTGCTGCTCTACGACGAGGAGCGGGAGCTCAAGCCCCGCTGCGTGCGCACGAAGCAGGCCCACGCGAGCCAGGAAGACGTGGTGCTCTCCACGACGATCATCGACGAGGTGCTGCGGGACAAGGCGGCGGTGCTCTCGAGCGACGCGAGCGTGGACTCGCGCTTCCAGCAAGCGCACTCGATCATCATGCAGGGCATCCGCTCGAGCATGGGCGTGCCCCTGCTCCACGGCGGCGAGGTCTTCGGCATCATGATGCTGGACTCTCAGATCGCGGCGAACGCCTTCACGGAGAAGGACCTTCAGCTCTTCCAGAACGTGGCCAACCAGGCGGCCATCGCCGTTCAGAACAGCCTCTTCGCGCAGAAGCTCAAGCAAGAGGCCATCACTCGAGAGCGCTTTCAGCGCCTCCTGAGCCCGGCCATCGCCGAGCAGGTCATCAGCGGCAAGGTCGAGGTCAAGAAGGGCGGCGAGTCCCGCGAGACCACGGTGCTCTTCAGCGACATCCGCGGCTTCACCTCCATGAGCGAGGACATGCGGCCCCAGGAGGTCGTCGACATGCTCAACGACTACTTCGAGCTGATGGTCGACATCATCTTCGAAAACGAGGGCACGCTCGACAAGTTCGTGGGCGACGAGATCATGGCGCTCTTCGGGGCCCCGGTGGCCCACCCGGACGACCCGATCCGGGCCGTGCGCACGGCCATGAAGATGCTCGAGGTGCTCGAGAAGGACTTCAACGAGCCGCGCCGGGGGCAGGGCAAGCCGACGCTGGAGATCGGCATCGGCATCAACACCGGGGAGGTGGTCGCGGGCTACCTCGGGTCCAGCAAGGCGCTCGAGTACACGGTCATCGGCGACACGGTGAACACCGGCGCTCGGCTCTGCGGCGCCGCGACGGCGGGCCAATGCCTCGTGAGCGAAGCCCTCTACGAGCGCGTGAAGGACTATTTCGACTTCGAAGAGCTCGAAGCGAAGAAGATGAAGGGCAAGTCGCACGCTCTTCGCGTCTTCAACGTGACCGGCGCCAAGGACCCCTCCGCGCTCTGGGATGAGCGCACGCGCCCGGGTTGACGGGCCCGCTCCCTTCACCGCACGACTGGCGCGCATGGCCCACCTGGACTTCGAGAAGCCCCTCGTCGAGCTCGAGAGCCGCATTCGCGAGCTCCGGAGCGTCGCCGATGGGGACGCGACCATCGACGCGCAGATCGCCGAGCTCGAGGCCCGCGCCAGCACGCTTCAGCAGGACCTGCTCGGCGACCTCGGCGTGTGGGAGAAGGTGCAGCTCAGCCGGCACCCAGAGCGCCCGTACTTTCTCGACTATCTGGAGCGCATCTTCGACGACGTGCTGGAGCTCCACGGGGACCGGGTCTTCGGGGACGACCCGGCGCTCATCGCCGGCTTCGCGCGCCTCGATGGCGAGAGCGTGTGCGTGGTGGGCCACCAGAAGGGGCGGAGCACCAAGCAGAAGCAGCACCGCAACTTCGGCATGGCGCACCCGGAGGGCTACCGGAAGGCCCAGCGCGTGATGGAGCTGGCCGGCCGCTACGGCCGGCCCGTGATGACCTTCATCGACACGCCGGGCGCCTACCCGGGCCTCGGCGCCGAGGAGCGCGGACAGAGCGAGGCCATCGGCGCCTCCATCCTCTGCATGGCGGAGCTCCCGGTGCCGGTGATCGCCACGGTGATCGGGGAGGGCGGCAGCGGCGGGGCACTCGCCCTCGGCGTCGCGGAGCGCGTGCTCATGCTGCAATACGCGACCTACTCGGTGATCACTCCCGAGGGCTGCGCCTCGATCCTCTGGCGCGACGGGGCCCGGGGGCCGGAGGCGGCGGAGCAGCTCCGGCTCCTCGCCCGGGACGCGCAGCGCCTGGGCATCGTCGACACCATCGTGGGCGAACCGGTCGGCGGCGCCCACCGCGACGCCGGCGATGCGGCGCGGCGCCTCGGCGCGGCGCTGCGTCGTGAGCTGGCCGAGCTCCGGAGCTGGTCCGTGAGCGAACGCTTGGACCGGCGCTACGCGCGCTTTCGAGGCATCGGCAAGCACGCCTGAGGGCCGACGCGGGGCACGCGCGTTTTTTGGGAGCGGGCAAGCGCATCCTTACCATGCGCCCATGCGCGTCCGTCCCTTCGGCCTGGCCCTCGCCTCAACGCTCGCGGTGTTCACCGTCGCGTGTGCGGGCACGGCGCCCGCGCCGTCCACGGCCGTGGATGCGGAGGCCGAAGAGGCGGCCTCGCAGGAGGAGGCGCGCCGCCAGGCCGAGGCCCAGCGGCGGATGGAGAGCGAGCTGGCGCTCGCCCGCGCGGAGAACGAGCGGCTCCGGCGCCGACGAAGCGCCGCGCCCCCGCGGGAGACCGTGCGCATCGGCGGAGGGGAGAGCCTCTTCGACGATCCCGAGGCCGGGGCCTGGTCGGGCACGGAGCAGAGCTATTTCGAGGACCCCGACGCCGGCCAATGGGAAGCGCCGGCGCCGGCGCTGCGGCCCCGGAGGGACAGGGCGCGGCCGGTGCTCCGGCTCCATGGTGATGCGGCGGAGCCCGCGACGGCCATGGAGCTCGACCTGCCGCTTCCTCCGGCGCGCGGTGCGCGTGCGCTCCCCCCGCAAGCGCCCGCGAGCGCGCCTGGAACGGACGCGGAGCGCAGCTCCTACCGCGCCGCCCTCGCGCTTCTGGAGGGGCGGCGGGTGGATGCGGCCCGCCGGGGTTTCGAGGCGCATCTCCGTGCCTATCCGCGAGGGGCCTACGCGGCCCGCGCGGCCTGGTGGCAGGCCGAGTGCCTCTACGCGCTGCGCGCCTACGCCGAGGCCTTGGCTGCCTACCGCAGCTTCACCCGCGCGCACGGGGCGCATCCCCGCGCACCGGAAGCGTTGTGGCGCGCGAGCCTCTGCTTGGTGCGCATGGGGCGTCAGCCG
>JBCCAW010000298.1:0-7254 GCA_039814655.1 Myxococcota bacterium
GCCCGACTGGAGCTACTCCATCCGCGTTTCGATTGATCACGCGGCCTGGTCTGATTTCGTAGACAACCGGCCCGTCGAGGTGCAGTCGCAGCTGTTTCGTACACGCTCGGACCCGCTGCCTCCGATGCAGAAGCCCCAGCTAATGGGCGTTCGCGTGAGCGAGTCTCGGCTGAGCGATTCGGTGTGCTGCGAGCTCGCGGAAGAGCATCTCAACCGCTGTTTCGACATGTGCGGCTTTGGCAACGAATGTCGGACCTGCGTTGAAACCAACTTTCGGTACGTACCGCAGGTCAACGGCACCTGGAGCTACGGCGGGGCCGAAGCCGAGCTGGTGCGGGCGGTCGCGGTAGGTTTCGCTGCCGTCCGGCGGGCGCTCCCAGTGGGCCTGTCCGATCACCCGCACCGTGTCCCCGTCGCGAAGCGTGGCTTCGCGAAAGCGGAGCAGCTTCTGCTTACCGCGGTGGTCGATGGTCGAGAGGCCCTTGTCGCGGCAGAAGCGGCCGAGCTGCGCTTGCTCCGCGTCCTGGCCCGCGACGCCCCCCATGGCGTCCGGGCGGAGATGCGGAAACGCCTCCTCGGCGCGCACGATGGCGCCCGCGCCTTCCTGCTCGAGGATGAAGCTCGTGGCTCCGTACTCCTCGTAGATGGGCTCCCAGTGAATGCCCTTCAGGCGCTCGACCATCAGCCCGTAGGCCGCGCAGGGGCGCTTGGTGATGGGCGTATGCAAAAGCGCGCGCGTCGGCATGAGCCGCACCACGCCCTCGAGCTTCACCCGCTCGCCGTGGTCCACGTCGCGCACCTGCCGCGGCGGGAGCACGGACCGGGTGCCCGGACCGCCGCCGTGGAAGGTCCAGGCGAAGACCGCCAGGCACGCGAGAAGCACGAGGCCGACGACCGTCGTCACGGTGTGCTCCGCGGGCCGTTGGCGCCGATACGAGAAGAGGCGGCGGGGGTCGTGGTGGGGGCGTGGGCGGGGACGACGAGGCGGCGCACCCGGAAGAACTAGGGCCGATGCACCGACCCTTGCATCCCCGAAGTTGAGCTCGACGCGTGGGCGTCGCGGAGTGTCAGGCGCGCCTGTCAGGCGGTGCGTCGCCGCGGCTTGTCACCCGCTCCACGCCAGGCCGGGACGGGCCGCGTCGCGGCGCTTGCCGCTAGGAACTCGTCGCACGGCAAATCAACGCACGGCCACTCAACGCACGGCCACTAACGCACTGCCACTCAACGCACGGCCACTAACGCACGAGGCGAAGCGTCGGCGCCGGCGCGAAGGCCGCGAGGCTCCCGCTCTCCTCGGCCACGTAGACCCAGCCCCGCTCGTCCACGCGCACGCGGTCGGGCACGAGGTCCACGGGAACCTCGGCGAGGCGCTCGCCGTCATCGGGCCGGAGCACGTGCAGGCCGCCGCCCGGCACGAAGAGCCCGCCTGCGCGGAGCACCGGCTCGAGGCGTCGCGGGACGTCGTCACCCACGGGATCGCCCAGCACGTGCGACCAGCGCGTGGCCCCGTCCGTGAGCTGCGTCGCCGCCACGCAGCCGCCCGGAGCGTTCGTGACGAGGAGCGCGTCCACCACGAGCGTCGCGGCGCCGGCGGCGAGGCCCGGGTCCGGCGAGTCCCACAGCTCCTCGCCTCCGTCCGGCGCGTAGGCCACCAGCCGGTCGCCGGCGACGGGCACCACGAGCGCCTCTGGCGTCCCTACGGGATGGCCCTGCGGCGGCGCGAGCGTGAGCGCGCGCCAGAGCGGCTCACCGCTGTAGAGATCCACGGCGTGGAGCGCAGGCCGAGCGCCCCGGGTGAGCACCACGGCGACCTCGCCCGCGATGACCGGCGCAGCGGCCACCTCGCCGCGGAACGGATAGCGCCACACGGCTTCGCCCGTGGCGACGTCGAGGGCGTGCAGCGCACCGGCCTCGGCCACGAGCAAGACGCGCCCCGCGCGGCAGGCGCGCAGCGCCCGGCCCCGGCGGGCCGCAAAGCGCCAGCGCGGCTCGCCGGTGCGCAGGTCCACGGCCACGAGCCGTCCCGGGTCGTCGCTGAGCAGCGCCATGGGCGGCGCGTCCTTGCCGCCCAGCTCGCCGCCGAGGGCCAGGAGCGGGCCCCCGCTCCCGAGGAGCGCGCTCGCCCGGGGCTCCCCGTCGCGCACGTCGCAGACCTCGAGCTCGCCGTCCGGCCCCTGGCGCAGGAGCGCGGCTCCGACCATGGCGCGCACGCCGCCGCCGGCGCGGGCCCAGAGTACGTCACCATCGCTTCGGCCGAGGGCCACCGTGTGCTGCGGGGTCGCGACGACGAGCCGGTCGCCGCAGAACCACACGGCGCTCGCGTCGAGGCCCTCGAGGTCCACGCGCCAGCGCTCCTCCCAGCGAGCGGAGGCCGCCACCGGCGGCGCGTCGTTCGGTGCCGGCGCCGCCGGCGGCGCCGAGGCACGAAGGGCCTCCGGGTCCGCGTTCACGAAGCCGCGCTGCCGCGCGTGGTCCGCCAAGACCCGGCGGAGCGCGCGCACCTCGTCCCGAAGCGCCGTGACGCGAAGGTTGCCGCGCTGCGTGCGGTCTGCGCTCACGAGCGCGCGAAGCAGCGCGTCGGCCACGGCGAGCACGGGCCGGGCCACGTCCGTGACCTCGAGGGCCGCCGCGCGCAGCTCGCCGGCGCGGCTTCCGAGGCGGAGCTCCACGGCGCCACCGGTCTCGCCGCGCGGCTCGTAGCGGAGCCCCACGATGAAGTGGCCCGCGCGAAGGCGAAGGGTCGTGCCCCGGCCGCTCACCCAGGCGTCGAGCAGCGCCCGGAGCGCGACGACCATGCGCTGCACCGGAAGGAAGATCGGGCCCTGGCCCAGGAGCAGGCGCCGCCCGCGGACGAAGGCCCAGAGCTCGCCGTCGAAGAGGAGCGCATGCACGTCCGCCCGGGCCGCGCCCGAGCGCGTCGCCCCGCGCGCCGGCGTGTTCGGCTCCGCGGCGGGGATGCGCGCCTCGAAGCCGAAAGCCAGCGGGCCCCGGCCCGGCGCCTGCGCCCCGCCGCGCTTTACCGTGGGCGGCGGCGGCGCCCAAGGGTCCGGCGTGGGTGCCAGCTCGCCAGCGCGCTCGGCGATGCGGGTCCGGATGCTCCGCGTCGCGGCGTCCGGCGCCGCCTCGGCGTGCTCGGCGCAGGCCGCTGCGGCGGCGGCGAGGAGCGCCTCGAGGGCCACCTCGTGGTCCTGCTGCAGGACCTCCGGCGCGGCGCCGATCTCGTAGGCGCTCACGCTCACGGACGGGCCCCGGCGCAGGAGCGCCAGCTCCACGGGCTCGGCGGCGACGGGGAGCAGCACCTTGCGCTTGGCGCCGCGGGCAAGGGACGCGACGCCGGCCGTGAGCTCCGTGAGCGCCGGCAGGGGAAGCGTGGTGCCCGGGGCGCTCAGGAGGCGGACCAGGCGCGCCTGGTCCGGGAGGCCCGCGGCCCCTTCGGCGGATCCCGCGCTGGAGACGGAGCCCGCGGCAACGGGCACGGGGAGCGGGCGGGGGACGTCGAGATCCATCGTTCACCAGTCAGCGGGTCTTTCGACCCCCTGGGAGACCTAGCTTCGCAAGGGCCCTCGGGGCGGATCCAAAAACGCGCGGACCCTGCGCCTTTCTGGATCCGCCGGACGATTTACGGATCGCCTGCGGCGGCCCGGATACCGATCAATCTCCGCCGAGGCTGAAGAACTTCTTGATGCGGTCGAGGATGAGCAGGCTCTCGCGGCTCTGGTCCGCGTAGCTCTTGGCCGCGTCCATGACGGCGTTCGCGTCGAGGTTCCGGCGGCGCTCGGCGAGCACCTCGCTGATCTTCTGCGCGAGCTCCGGCTGCGACTCGAGCACGGGCTGAAGGCAGGCGCGGTCGAGGGCGAGGAGCTCGGTCTCCTCGAGGGCGCGCACCGTCGCTCGCCGCTCCTCCCCGGTCATGAGCGACATCTCGCCGAAGAACTGCCCGGGGCCGATGCGCGCGACCTCGCGATGCTGCGCGCCGATCTCGATGCGAACCCCGCCGCGGCGAATGACGAAGAGCTCCTCGCCCGCTTCGCCTTCGCGCACGATGCGCTCACCGGGCGCGAAGAGCCGCGTCTCGGCGCTCTCCGCGAGCGTATGCAGCGCCGCGTCCGGCAGGTGGGCGAGAAAGTCGATGCCGTGGAGCGCGCTCTCCCGGGACTCGATGGCGTGCTCCGCCTCGTGCTCTCGGGTCTCCTCCGTGACCTCGTGGAGCGTCACCGTTCGCCGCGGCGCCGGGACCTCGATGCCCGCGCGCTGGAGCGCGTACCAGACCCGGGAGCGCACGGCGCTGTCCACCCGCTCCCGGCGCCCGAAGGCCTCGACGAAGTAGCGCAGCTCGTACTCGATGCCCCGCTCGTGAAAGGCCCGGAGCAGGACGTCCGGCGCCGGCCGCCGGACCACGCCCTCCGCGTCGCCGAGGGCCCCCAGGAGCACGGCGGTGACCTCCTCCGGGGAGCGCTCCGGCGTGGCGAAGACCGTGACCTCGCGCCGGGCCGCTGGCGTCGGCGCCGTGAAATTCGTGAGCGCAGACGTCGCGAGGGTCCCGTTGGGGACGACCATCTCGACCTGCGCGAGGGTCACCACCTTCACCGCGCGCCAGTTCATCTCCACGACCCGGCCCCAATGGCGCTCGTCGTCGTCGAAGGCGATCCAGTCGCCCACGCGAAAGGGCGCCTGAAGCTGAAGCGCGAGGCCCGCGAAGAGGTTGCCGAGCGTGTCCTGGAGCGAAAGGCCGACGACCGCGGTGAGGAGCGCCGAGGTCGTCAGAATGGACGTCGGGGACACGCCCGCGGCGTTGAGCGTGAGCAGCAAAACCCCGGTCCAGAGCAGGGCCTGGAGCAGATCACGGACGATCTTCGGCGGTTCGCGACCGAGCGTCCGCACCAGGAGCGCGTGCAAGAGCAGCAGGTAGGCGCTGCGCGTGATGGTCCCGAAGAGGAAGAACACCTCGAGAATGACGATGAGCCGGTCCGCGTCGCGCATCTCCGCGGGGACGACGGAGCGCACGGCGACGAGCACGAGGTGCACGAGAAAGAGCGCGACGGGCAGACGGATGCGCCCCCGCTCTTCCTTCGCGAGCACGAAGGGCAAGGAGAGGAGCAGGAGCGCCGCGAGGGCGAGCCCCACGCTCCCGACCATGGTGATGTGCTCGGCCCAGGGCGGCACGGTCCGGGAGGGTAGTACGTTCCTCCCCTGGGGAGGCGACGAGGCTCCGCACGGCCCGGAAGACGCTCGAAGTCGACCCGATGCTCGGCGCCGCCACGCGAGAGTCTCAGTAGTTGAAGCGGCGCATGCTGATGTTCATCAAGAGCCCGATGCCCATCATCGTCGTCAGCACCGACGATCCGCCATAGCTGAAGAGCGGGAGCGTCATGCCGACCACGGGCAGGAGCCCGCTGACCATGCCCACGTTGATCATGGCCTGCCAGAAGATCATGGCGCTGACGCCCACGCTGCACACGGCGCCAAAGCGGTCCTTCGCCTGCGAGGCGATCTTCAGGCCCCAGAGCACGAGGAAGAGGTAGAGGCCCAGCACGAGCGTGCTGCCGAGAAAGCCGTGCTCCTCGGCCCATACGGCGAAGGGAAAGTCCGAGTGCTGGTCCGGCAGGAAGCGGAACTGGTTCTGCGTTCCCCGGAGCAGGCCCTTGCCCGTGAGCCCGCCGCTCCCGATGGCCACGAGCGATTGGTGCGTGTGCCAGCCCGAGTCGAGGATGTCCTGCTCGTTGCCCTGGAGCCGGTCGAGGTACGCCGTGATGCGTCCCTTTTGGTAGCCCTTGAGCAGGTAAAACCAGGTCGCCGGCGCACTCGCCACGAAGAAGGCCGCCAGCGTCGCCAGCGAACGCAGCTTCAGGTTCGTGAGCACCATGATGGTGCCGAAGATGAAGGCGCAGATGAGCGCCGTGCCCAGGTCCGGCTGGAGCAGGATGAGCCCCATGGGCACGGCGAGGATGAGCCCCGGCACCACCAGATCCTTGAGCGTCCGGCCGTCCTGCTTCGGGTCGTGGTGGAGGTACTTGGCCAGGGCGACGATGAGAAAGAGCTTCATCAGCTCGCTCGGCTGGAGCGAGAAGCCGCCGAGGCTGATCCAGCGCGTCGACCCGCGAATGCTCCGGCCCAGGAGAAACACGAGCACCAGCAGCACCACGCCGCCGCCGTAGATCACCCAGGCGTTGCGCTCGTAGGCGCGGTAGTCGATGGCGACGACGAAGGTCGCCGCCACGGCGCCGAGCGTGAGCCAATAAATCTGCGTCAGGTAGACGTCGGACTGGGCGCCGAGGGCGCTCGAGGCGCTGTAGAGGTTGATCACGCCGAGCACGGCGATGGCCGTCGCGGCGACGAAGAGCGGCCAGTCGAACTGGTCACGGAAGCTGCGCACCAAGGCCATCAGGGGTTCCGTGCCGTGGTGGTGGGACCGCCGAGAAAGTCCTCGAGAATCTGCAGCCCGATGGGCGCAGCGGCCCGGCCGCCGGCGCCGCCGTGCTCGACGAGCACCACGATGGCCACCTCGGGCCGCGTGGCCGGCGCGAAGCCCGCGAACCAGGCGTGGCTGCGGTTGAAGTACCAGGCCCGCGCCGGGTCGAGGTTGGCCCGCGGCGTACCCGGCGCGATCTCCGCCGTTCCCGTCTTGCCGCTCACGTCCACGCCGCCGAGGCGCGCCTCGTAGGCCGTGCCGTTCGGCTCGTTCACCACGCCGTTGAGCGCCTCGTTCACGTAGGCGAGGTGCTCTTCGCTCAGGTCGAGGCGCCGGCGCACCCGGGGCTGGGCCTCCCGAACGAGCGTCCCGTCGGGCTCACGAACGCTGTCGACCAGCCGCGGTTCGTAGAGCGTGCCGCCGTTGGCCAGCGCGCCGTAGGCGAGGGCGAGCTGGAGCAGCGTCGAGCGCGTGTTGCCCTGGCCGATGGCCGTGTTCAGCGTGTAGCCCACGCGGAAGCGGCCAAAGCGCTCCTCGTACCACTCGCGCGTGGCCAAAAAGCCCCGAGCCTCGCTGTTGATGCCGACGCCCGTGCGCTCGCCGAGGCCGAAGAGCCGCGCGTAGCGGTTCAGCCGCTCGAGGCCCACCTGCTCGGCGAGCTTGTAGAAGTAGACGTTGCACGACTGCACGAGCGACTGGCCCATGTCCACGTCGCCGTGCGCGGAGGTGCAGCGCATGCGCTGACGCCCGATCTCGTAGTAGCCGATGCACTCGACGCGCTGGGAAGGGGTCCAGCACGGCGTCGCCGAGCGCCGCGAGGGCGCTGATGGGCTTGAAGGTCGAGC
>JBCCAW010000198.1:0-9456 GCA_039814655.1 Myxococcota bacterium
CGACAGGTGCGCTTCGATGCACCGGCCCACGTGGTGAGCGACGGCCTCCGCGTACGTCTGCCCCCGGAGCTGCCCGTCTTGGCCGGTGGCGACCTGGCCGACGGGGGGCGCGTCGCGCTCGTCGGGCGTTTCGCCCGCCTCGGCGATCCCGGGCTTCGCGAGGCGTCGCTCCCGAGCCCCAAGGACGCTGCGCTCGTCGCCGGCGGCCGAGACGAGGCCATCGCGGCGCTCGTCGCCCGGGCCGCCCGCGGCGGGACCTTGGCGTTGACCGCAGCGCTCGCGTCTGGGCTGCTCGTGGTGTGCCGGGTGGTCTTTGCCTTTGCCGCCGAGTGAGCCGCGCGGACGCGCCCGCTCAGGCGTCGGGCTCGCGCTTGCGCTTGTAGGCCTCTACAGCGTCGAGCAGGTCCTCGACGCGGAACGGCTTCGACAGGCCCTGCACGGCGCCGATCTCCGCGGCGCGCTCTTGCTGTGCGCCGCTGGCCGTCAAAAGCAGCGCCGGCGGCGCGTCGCCCTCATCGCCGCGAAGCGTCTCGAGCACCATCTCGCCGTCCATGCCCGGCATCATGTAGTCGAGCACCATAAGGCTCGGCTCATAGGCGCGCGAGAGGTCCACCGCCGTCGCGCCGTCGGAGGCCTCGATGACCTCGTGCCCCTCGTGCCGGAGAATGCGCGAGAGCGCACGGCGCAGCGCCGGATCGTCGTCGACGACGAGAATGGGGCCCTCGTCCGGGGGAGGTCGGCGCGTATCGCGATCGCTCATGGGGGTCTCACTGCTCCGGCCCGAAGGCGCGTGCGCCGCGACCCTCACCGCTCGCCTCCCCGGCGTCAGCCCTCACCCGCGCGAAAGGCCCTCCCGAGCGGGCGCGCACGGGAGTTTTCGCGAGGGTTGTCACAAACCACGCTGCGGGAGGGCGATCCGTCGAAGACGCACGCGGCGACGAGAGGATCGTTCGTGAGCCACCCCTCCCTTTTTGAGGTCAGCGTGCGGACGCGCCGGGAATGAGGCGCGCCGCGGGGAGTTCCGCTCGCATGGCGCAGGCCCGACCCCGCGCGCTCTACGCGCTCGCGGCGTCCACCGGCGCCCACCTGGCGCTGGCCCTTCTCGCCGCCGGAGCCCCCCGGACCGAGGCCGCGCCGGTGCGCGAGGCCCGGGTGGTGGAGCTCGCGTGGGTGGAGGAGTGGGTTCCGGTTCCGTCTCGGTCTCCGTCACCGTCACCGTCTCCGTCTCCGTCTCCGTCTCCGTCACCGTCACCGTCACCGTCACCGTCACCGTCACCGTCACCGTCACCGTCACCGTCACCGTCACCGTCTCCGTCACCGCCACCGTCACCGTCACCGTCACCGCCACCGTCTCCGCCACCGTCTCCGTCTCCGTCTCCGTCTCCGTCTCCGTCTCCGTCTCCGTCTCCGTCTCCGTCTCCGTCTCCGTCTCCGTCTCCGTCTCCGTCTCCGAACCCGTCTCTGGCGCCCGGGGCCGTGGCGGCCTCGCTCTTGGCGGCGGAGGGGGCGCGGGACGTCGGGCCGGCGCGGGAAGAGACCGACGCGGAGCTCGGGGAGCGGCTGGAGCGCTTCTTCGACGCGACGCGGGGGCCGGCCTTCGAGAGTCGCCGGCCGCCGCCGCGGCTTCGGTCGCGCCGGGACGGGTCGCTGGTGTGGGAGGGGCCCACCGTTGGGGCGCGCATCGCAGCGGATGGGAGCGTCACCTTTTCGGACCTCCCGAGCGTCCGCTACACCGGCGGCCTCTCCCTGGGCTTCGACCTCTCGGCGTGGGCGGACCGGCGCGCCGGGAACGACCCCTACTACGCCGAGCGGCGCTGGTTCCTCGAGCAAACGGAGGAGCTCCGCGTGGCCCGGAGCCGGGAGGCGCGGGCCGCGGACCAGCGCCGGGCGCTGTTTCGCTTCCGCGGCGACCTCCTGCGCCTCTGGGAAGACCCTGCGCGCGACGCTGCCGCCAAGCGGCGTGCGCTCTTTGAGCGCTGGCGTGAGTGCGCGGAGGACGAGGCCGGGCAGGAGGCGCGACAGGCCGTGCTCGACTTCATCCGCGCGCGTCTCCCGGCGGAAAGCCCCGAGAGCTACACGGCCGCAGAGCTGGCGCAGCTGCGGAGCGAGCGCGGGGGCCGCTCGTTTCGTCCCTACGCCTCTCCTTGAATCCTCCCCGGCCGGGAAGTAATCCGCTTCGCATGGCCCGCGACGCGCCCACCGGTGAGCCGAGCTTCGCGGAGGGTTTCGCGCCGGCGGACGAAAGTACCTGGCGCGCCGCGGTCTCCCGCGGGCCTCGGGGCCTCGACCCGGACGCCTTGGCGCGCGAGCTCGTCCCGGGCATCGACGTTCCCCCGGTCGCCTTCCAGGGCCCGGACACGCTGCCCAGCCGGCTCCGTGGCCGGGCCGGTCGCGGGTGGCAGGTCTGCCAGGAGATCACGGACCCGCGCATGGAGGTCGCGGCGGCGCAGGCCCGAGAGGACCTCCGCCGGGGCGCGGACGCGCTCTGGCTCGTCGCCGGCCTCGAGCACGGATGCCGCATGCTGACGCCCGGGGACCTCGACCTCGTCCTCGCCGGCGTCGACCTCGACGCGGTGCCGCTCCAGCTCGAGCCCGAGGCCGACGCCCTCGGCCTCGCCGGGGCCCTCTTCGCCGTGGCCGAATCGCGGGGCGTCACGTCCCTGCGCGGAGGCCTCGGCGCCGACCCGCTCGGCGCTCTTCTTCGCAGCGGATCGCTCTTCAGCGGCCTCGGGGGCGGCCGGCGGGACCTCGTCTCCCTGGCGGCTTACTGCGCGGCCCACCGGCCCGGGCTCGCCGCGGCGCTCGTCCAGACGCGGGCCCTACATGATGCCGGCGCCACGCCCACGGACGAACTCGCCTGGGCCCTCGCCACGGGCGTGACCTACCTGCGATGGATGATGGAGGATGCCTCCCTCGACGTCGACGCCGCCGCCGCGCAGGTTCGCTTCAGCCTCGGCGTCCAGGGCCAGACCTTCGTGGAGATCGCGAAGCTTCGCGCGCTGCGCGTCCTTTGGGCGAAGGCCGTGGCGGCGGCGGGGGGAGCGCCGGCGTCGCAGCGGGCCTTCGTGCACGCGCGCACCAGCGGAAGCACCGCGACGCGGGTCGACGCCTGGAACGACATGGTCCGGCGCACCGCGGAGACCTTTGCCGCCGCCGTCGGAGGCGCCGACTCCATCGCCTGCGCCCCCTTCGACGAGGCCATGGGGCCCGCGGACGCGCTCGCCCGGCGCGTGGCGCGCAACACGCAGCTCGTGCTCCGGGACGAAGCGCACCTCGGCCGCGTCGACGACCCCGCCGGCGGGAGCTGGGCCCTCGAGCGGCTCACGGACGCCCTGGCGCGCGCGGCCTGGGATCGCTTCCGGGCCATCGAAGCCCGGGGCGGCATGGCGCGCGCCGTGGCCCAGGGCGACGTGGCCTTCGCCCTCGAACAGGAGCGCCGCCGTCGCCGGACGCGGCTGGAAACCCGCGCCGAAGCCGTCGTCGGCGTGAGCCTGCAACCGACGCTGAGCGGGCGTCCCGTCGTCCGCGAGGCCGTCGACCTCCAGGCCGTCGAGGTCGAGCTGGGCAACGCCTTTGGAGACGCCACGCCGGACCAGCGCCACGGCGCGCTCCTCAAGCTGGCGCAGGGCCTCGTCTCGCCGGGATGGACCCCCGCGGCGCTCGTGGACGACGCCCTCGACGCCGCACGCCTCGGCGTCGACCTCTACAGCATCGGCGCCGTGCTTCGCGCCCGCCGCGCCTCGCTCCACGTCGAGCCGCTCGTGCCCTTTCGCGCGGCGGCGCCCTTCGAGGCGCTCCGCGCGGCCTGCGATGCGCGCGAGGTGCGGCCCTCGGCGGTCGTGCTCCACGTGGGGCCCCTGTCCGAGCACGGTGAGCGCCTCGGCTGGGTGCAGGGGCTGCTCGCGGCCGCGGGAATCGAAGGCCGCGCCGTGCCCGCGTCCGTCGAAGACGCCGTCGCCGTGCTCGACGCGACGCTTGCGGAGCACGGCTCCGGCGCCTCCGTCGTGCTTTGCGCCAGTGACGCGCGCTACGACGCGCTCGTGCCCATGCTGGCGCCGCATGCGAAGGCCAAGGGCGCGCGCGTGGTGGCCGTCGCCGGCAGCGCACCGGACGACGCCTGGGCGCGGCTCGGCGTGGACCTTACGCTCCACCGCGACGGCAACGTGTACCGCGCGCTCCGGAAGATCCTCGAGCTCACCGGCCTCGAGCTCGATGACCCCGAGGACGAACGATGAGCGACTCCAGCGATCCGGGGCTTCCGGACTACGCGGCCCTCGCCTTCGACGACGCGCACCTGGCGACCGGGGACTCGCCTTCCGGCGCCGCCCCCTGGGTGACCCCCGAAGGCATCGCCGTGGCGTCCCGCTACGACGCGACCGCGCTGGACGGTCTCGGGCACCTCGCGGCCGCCCCGGGCGTCGCGCCCTTCCTGCGGGGCCCGTACCCGACCATGTACCTCCAGCGGCCCTGGACCATCCGCCAGTACGCGGGGTTCTCGACCGCCGAGGAGAGCAACGCTTTCTACCGGCGAAACCTCGCCGCGGGCCAGAAGGGCCTGAGCATCGCCTTCGACCTCGCCACGCACCGCGGCTACGACTCGGATCACCCGCGCGTGAGCGGCGATGTGGGCATGGCGGGCGTCGCCATCGACTCCATTCTCGACATGGAGGTGCTCTTCGCGGGCATTCCCCTGGACCGCATGAGCGTGTCCATGACCATGAACGGAGCCGTGCTCCCGGTGATGGCGCTCTACGTCGTCGCCGGCGAGGAGCAGGGCGTGCCCCAGGAGAAGCTCGCCGGGACCATCCAGAACGACATCCTCAAGGAGTTCATGGTCCGGAACACGTACATCTACCCGCCGGGCCCCTCCATGCGCATCGTGAGCGACATCTTCGCCCACACCTCCGCGCACATGCCGCGCTTCAACTCCATCAGCGTCAGCGGCTACCACATGCAGGAGGCCGGGGCGACGCAGGACCTCGAGCTCGGATACACGCTCGCCGATGGTCTCGAGTACCTGCGGACCGGCGTCGCCAGCGGCCTCGACGTGGACGCCTTCGCGCCGCGCATCAGCTTCTTCTTCGCCATGGGGACCAGCTTCTTCATGGAGGTGGCCAAGCTTCGCGCCGCGCGCCTTCTCTGGGCGAAGCTGGTCCGCCGCTTCGACCCGAAGAACCCGAAGTCGCTCATGCTGCGCACGCACTGCCAGACCAGCGGCTGGTCGCTCACGGCGCAGGACGTCTACAGCAACGTCGTCCGTACGACCGTCGAAGCCATGGCCGCGACGCAGGGGCACACGCAGTCCCTGCACACGAACTCCCTCGACGAGGCGCTCGCGCTACCCACGGATTTCTCGGCGCGCATCGCACGGAACACGCAGCTCTACCTGCAGCACGAGACCGACACGACGGCCTTCATCGATGCCTGGGGCGGGAGCTGGTACGTGGAGCGCCTCACCCATGAGCTCGCGCATCGCGCCTGGGCGCACATCGAAGAGGTCGAGGCCCTCGGCGGCATGACCAAGGCCCTCGAGAAGGGGCTCCCGAAGCTCCGCATCGAGGAGGCCGCGGCGCGGGCCCAGGCGCGCATCGACTCCGGCGCGCGGCCCATCGTCGGCGTCAACGTGTTCCCGCCGGAGGACCCCGAGGACATCCCCATCCTCAAGGTGGACAACCGCGCTGTTCGCGAAGCACAGCTCGCACGGCTCCGAACGCTCCGCGAGAGCCGCGACGCTCGCGCCGTCGCGACGGCCCTCGAGGCGCTCACGAAGGCGGCGGAGAGCGGCGAAGGCAATCTCCTCGCGCTGAGCATCGCCGCGGCGCGCGCACGGGCGACCGTGGGCGAGATGAGTGACGCGCTCGAGAAGGTCTTTGGGCGCTACGAGGCATCCATTCAGACGGTCCAGGGCGTGTACCAAAGTGAAGCGAAGGACGACGACGCCGTGCGAAGGGCCCGGGAGGCGGCCGACGGATTCGCCGAACGCTTCGGCCGGAGGCCGCGCATCCTCGTCGCAAAAATGGGTCAGGACGGCCACGACCGCGGACAGAAGGTCATCGCGACGGCCTTTGCGGACCTCGGCTTCGACGTCGACGTCGGCCCGCTCTTCCAAACGCCGGAAGAGACCGCTCGGCAGGCCGTGGAGAACGACGTGCACGTGGTGGGCGTCAGCTCCCTCGCCGCCGGGCACCTCACGCTCGTGCCGGAGCTCAAGGGGGCCCTCCGCGCGCAGGGCCGTGAGGACATCATGGTCGTCGTTGGCGGGGTCATTCCGCCGGACGACGTGCCGGCCTTGAAGGAGGCGGGCGCTGCCGCGGTGTTCGGGCCCGGCACGGTGATCGGGGAGGCGGCGGTGACCCTGCTCTTCACCCTCGAAGCGCGGCTGAGCGGTGACGAGGACACGCTCGAGGTCGACACTCGTGTGGTGGGCGCGGACACCGGTTCCCGCGACACGGTGGTCGACGCGAACGCCGGGACCGATCCGGCGCTCACGCTTCGGCCGGACGCGCTAGCCGCGGGCGACCCGTCCCGAGGCCCCGGGTCCGGCGACGCTGCGGACGACGACGCGTGAGAGCGCCCCGGCGCGACGACCTCGTCGCCGGGGTACGCGCCGGCGACCGGGCTCTCCTGGCGCGGGCCATCACGCTCGTGGAGAGCGCGCTTCCGGCCCACGCGACGCTCGCGCAGGAGGTGCTGGGGCAGCTCTTGCCGGACACCGGCGGCGCGCTTCGCATCGGCATCAGCGGCGTCCCGGGCGTCGGCAAGAGCACCTTCATCGACGCCTTTGGCACGCTCCTGACCGAGGCCGGCCATCGCGTGGCCGTGCTCGCGGTCGATCCGACCAGCAGCGTGAGCGGCGGGAGCATCCTGGGCGACAAGACGCGCATGCAGCGCCTGGCCCGCGACGCGCGGGCCTACATCCGCCCGTCCCCCACGTCCGGGTCCCTGGGCGGCGTCGCCCGGAAGAGCCGGGAGACCTTGCTTCTTTGCGAGGCCGCCGGTTTCGACGTGGTGCTCGTAGAGACCGTCGGCGTGGGGCAGAGCGAGACCGTCGTGAGCGAGATGGTCGACTTCTACCTGGTGCTGATGCTCGCGGGCGCCGGGGACGAGCTCCAGGGCATCAAGCGCGGAATCCTCGAGGTGGCGGACATGCTCGCCATCAACAAGGCCGACGGCGACAACGTGCTCGCGGCGGAGCGCGCCAAGCGGGACTACGCCGCCGCGCTTCACCTGATGCGCGGAGCCCGGGCAGGATGGCAGCCTCCGGTGCAGACCTGCAGTGGACGCAGCGGCGAGGGACTCGCGGAGATCTGGGCGGAGATGCTCCGCTATCGCGAGGAAGAGACCCGGGCCGGGCGCTTCGCCGCGCGGCGCGAGGACCAACAGGTACGATGGCTCTGGTCCCTGGTCGACGAGGGGGTGAAGTCACGGCTCCGCGGCAGCCCCGAGCAGCGCGCGCGCCTCGCGGCGCTGGAGGCCGCCGTGCGCTCCGGCGAGACCACGGCCGTCGCGGCCGCCGCGCGGGTTCTGGCGACGCTCGGGCTTCGCTGAAGGCGGGCCGGGGGGCCTCGCTCTACGCGAGCGCGCTCCGGGCCTCGTCGGTCTCGCTGCCGGCGTCGGACGCGGCGCTGGGTTCGCCCGTCTCCGGGCTCGGGCCGAGGAGCACCCCGATCCACCGGAGATCCTCCGTGTGGAGGAGCCACGTCTTGACGAACATGGTCAGCGGTCCGCTAAGGAGCGCTCCCACGGGGCCCAGAAGCCAGCCCCAGAGCACCATGGAGAGGAACACGACCAGCGGCGAGAGCCCGAGCGCTCGCCCCATGAGCCGGGGTTCGACGATGTTCCCGATGATGCCGTTGATGAGCAGGTAGCCGGCGCTCAGCACCGCCGCCGCTTCGGGCCCGTGGAGCACCAGGGCGATGAGGACC
Organism: Myxococcota bacterium; assembly: GCA_039814655.1. GTDB lineage: Bacteria > Myxococcota_A > Polyangia > Polyangiales > Houyiibacteriaceae > CALCTH01. Next base: position 7,926 of record JBCCAW010000198.1, read on the forward strand.
GCGGGCACGGCGGCGACGACGGACCCGATGGTGGGGATGTAGTTGAGGAGGAAGGCGAGGAGCGCCCAAAGCAGCCAGAGGTCGACGGCCATGAGGCGGCAGAGGACGCCGGCGCAAAGGCCCGTGGCCAGGCTGGTGGCGGTCTTGACGACCAGGTAGGCCTTCACCTCCCGGGCCGTCTCCCGCAGATCCTGGAGGTCTTCGCGGTCGTGAATGACCCGGCTCAGCTTCCGCTCGAGGGACGTCGTCTCGACGAGCATGAAGGCGACGAGGATGAGCACGAGCATCAGTCGGGACACCACCGTGCCGAGGCCCGCGAGGAAGCCGCTTGCGAGGCTCACGAGGTTTCCCGGATCGGCCAGCCGCTCCAGGTCTCCCGGGGAAACGCGCAGGCCCAAGCCCGCGAGCCACGCGCTCAGACCGTGCTCCATGGCGAGGACCCGGGCCTCATAGAAGGGGAGGCGGTCCGAGAGCACGGAGAGCGACCCGGCGATGAGCACACCGACGCCGCCCACGGCGGCCGCATCGAGGAGCATGCCCGCCGCGACGGCGAGCCCCGTGGGGACACCGCGTCGGCGCAGCGCCAGCACGAGCGGTGCGGTCACGGCGGCGATGAAGGCGGCGAGGAGCGTTGGGGCGATGAGCGGGCGACCGGCCTTTAGCCCCGCCGCGATGATGACCAGGCCCGCGACGCCCAGGGCGAAGCGCCCTCCCCGTCGGCGCGCGCTCACTCTTGCTTCCCCTCGCCCATGCCCCGGTTCCCCGCGGGGCGAGCATAGCCTCCTTCGAGGGGCGGAGCCGGAACGGGCCTCAGGGCACGTCGACGAGCCAGAGCGCCTCGTCGCGAAGTACGAGGGCCACCTTGCCCGCGAGCAGCGCGGCCACGTCAGCGCCAGCCAGCGTGTGGCGCCATCCGCTCCCTAGCCGGCTCTCGACGCCGCGGGCGAAGCGCGCCACCTCATCGCGGCTGGCGAGGATCGCGGGGTCGAGACCCTCCCTTCGGGCCACCTGCGCCACCCAGGCCTGGGCGAGGGCCACGGCCGCGGGGCTCGCGAGGTCCCGGGGAGGGCGCGGCGGGAGCCGGAGCGCCTCCCCGCGCAGGGCGAGACCCTCCCGAACGGCGGCGAGCACGTCATCGGCCTCCGCCCGGCGAATGCGTCGCCGGTCGGCGTCCCGGAGCCGGTCGAGGTCCTTCGGCGCCTCGGGCGGGCGTTGCGCGAGCTGGAGCAGCGCCATGTCGCTCAAGATGGAGCGTGGGGGCAGGTCCCGCGCGGCGGCCCGCCGTTCGCGCCAAGCGCCGAGGGCCTGCGCCACGCCCCGGGCGCTGCCTCGAAGCTTTCCTTTGCCCTTGAGCTTCCACCACACCTCTTCGGGCTCGGGGAAGCCCCGGGGCTTCGTCCGAAGCCGTTCGGCCTCCTCCTCGGCCCAGGGGAGGCGCCCGGCCTCTGCGAGACGGGCGCTCAGGGCGTCGTGAAGGTCGTGGAGATGAGCCACGTCGCTCGCGGCGTAGTCCAGGAGCGCCTGCTCCAGC
>JBCCAW010000740.1:0-2464 GCA_039814655.1 Myxococcota bacterium
CGCCAAGCGCTTCGGCATGCCTTCACTGCCGCTCCTGCCGCAGCTCCTGCTGGGCATGCCGCTGCCGCTACCCGCGCGCTATCGCCTGCATTTTGGCCACCCGATGCGCTTCCGCGGGGACCCCGACGACGAGGACGCCGTGATCGGGGTTCACGTCGACCGGGTCCGGGGAGCGCTGGCCGGCCTCCTGAGCCACGGGCTCGCGGCGCGTCAGGGCGTCTTCGTCTGACGCTTCGTGCACCGCTGAGCCGTGGTCTCCGTGCGGGGCCACCTTGACGTATCCTCCCGTTTGAGCGACTGCCCGATGATGCGACGACTTTCTGCCCCCCACGCGCTGGTATTCGGCGCGGTCCTCGCTGCCTGCGGCGGCGCTCAGACCGACGCCACCCTCCCGGACGAAGCCGACGACCTCGACGTCGGCGCGCCCCGAATCAGCCCGCACCTCGAGGGCACGACCCCTGCGGACACGTCGCTCTACGGGACCCGCTGGGCCTTCGTGGAGGCCGAGTGCACGGAGGGGCCCCTGGAGCTCACCAACTTCACGCGCGCGGCGGAGGTGAACCCCGTCGCTGCTGCGGGAGGCGGGACCGAGCCGGGCTTCGTCATCGTCTACGACCACGCCTTCGAGCCGGGCGAGGGCGACGAAGGGCCGGGCTGCCGCGAGACCGTCGTCCAGCGGGCGACGCCGGGCGCGGAGACGGACCAAGAGTGGGCCATGCACGAGGAGGCGCGGGTCACCGTCGGCGAATGCACGACGCGTGCGGAACTCGACCGACCGGGGGACGTGCGCATGCGGGGCCAGTTCCTCGAGGTCTACGTGCAGCGCTCGAACTGGTGCGGCGGGCTCGAGGTAAAGATGGTCTACGCCCCGGCGCCTCCGGGCGCCGGCGAGCGCGACGGCGAGCAGGTCATCCGGCACTACGTGGCCCATTTCAACCGCCGGGACGCGCAGGCGCTCACGCTGCTCTTCTCGCAGAACGGGAGCCTGGTGGAGCCCTTCAACCGGACGGTGACGGACCAACCCACGCGCCATGACGGCCGGGCTCAGATCTTCGACTGGTACAACCAGGCCTTCCGGCGGACGCCTTGGCTGGCCCTTCGGCTCGTCGCCGTGGCTCCCGGAGCCGTTCCCGGCGCCTACACGCTCCGCTGGCACTACATGGATCCGCGGCTCGACGCGCCCTTTGGCGGTCAGAACCTCTTCACCGTCGCTGGCGGGGAGATCTTCGAGACGGAGATCGCCATCACGGAGTCGCAGGTCGAGGTCGAGGACCCGACGCAGGAGGTGAGCGAGGCGGCGCCGGCGGTCACGAGCGAGGAGGACCTCGCCGCCGAGCACGAGCTCGGCCAGGACACCGCCGCCGCCGGCTCGGCCGAGGCGGACGCCCAGCGCGACACGCAGTGAGCAGGTGAACGAGGGGGACGCGGCGGGCACCGAGGGCGAGGCACGCTCGCGCCGTCGCAGCTCGCTTCCCGTGGGACCCCTGGACCGGCCGCAGCCGGACCTGCACGTGCTCGTGACGGGCATTTGCGGACGCCTCGGGCGCTTGCTCACGCGGCGGCTCCACCGCGTGGCCCGCGTGAGCGGTATCGACCGCCGGCCCTTTCCCGAGCGCCCGAAGGACGTGGCACACCACGCCCTCGACCTGCGCCGGAGCCGCACGCGGGACCTGCTCCGCAGCGAGCGCTTCGACGCCGTGTTGCACCTCGGAGCGCTGCACGATCCGCGGGCGAGCGAGAGCACGCGCCACGATTGGAACGTGCTGGCCTTCGGCAAGCTGCTCGAATACGTCGCGCAGTACGACGTCCCGAAGCTCGTCTTGCTCTCGAGCGCAGACGTCTACGGGCCGCAGCCCGGCAACCCGCAGTTTCTCCGCGAGGACGCGCCGCTCCAGGGCTCGCGGAGCGTCGGGGCCATGCGGGACCTCGTCGAGATGGACATGCTCGCCCAGTCCTTCTTTTGGAAGCACCCGGCCACGGAGACGGTGATCCTCCGGCCCTGCCACATTCTCGGGGGCGTCCGGAACGCGGCGAGCAACTACCTCCGCCTCGAGCGTCCGCTCACCTTGCTGGGCTACGACCCCATGGTGCAGGTCATTCATGAGCGTGACGTCGTGACGGCCCTCATCAAGAGCCTGCGGGCCGGCGTCCGGGGCATCTTCAACCTTCGCGGGCCCGGCGAGCTTCCGCTCTCGCGGCTCATTGCGCGCGCGGGACGCCGCCCCCGCGCCGTGCCCGGCTTCGCCGCGCGCGCCGGGCTCGAGCGACTCTTCCGCCTGCGCCTGAGCAGCTTCCCCACGTCCGAGCTCGACCACGTGCGCTTCGTGTGCATGGTCGACGACCGGCGGGCCCGGGACCTGCTGGGCTTTCGTCCGACCTACGACCTCGAGGCGACGCTGAAGGCCGTGGCGAGCGAGCGGTAGGCGACGGGGGGCGTCTCTCCGTCTCCGTTCGCTCTCGCCCA
>JBCCAW010000206.1:0-9286 GCA_039814655.1 Myxococcota bacterium
ACGGACACGGACACGGACACGGACACGGACACGGACACGGACACGGACACGGACACGGACACGGAAACGGAAACGGAAACGGAAACCGACACGGACACGGACACGGAAACGGAAACGGAAACGGAAACGGAAACGGAAACCGACACGGACACGGACACGGACACGGACACGGACAGGGACACGGACACCCCGCCCGAGCCTCCGCCTCCGCTTCCGGACGACATTCCCGACGAGGTCTTCGACGAAGCGCCGACCGCGGAGGCGGGCGACGAGGAGGTGCGCCTCCAGCTCCTCGGGGAGGTGATCGTCACGGGCAACGTGGCCGGGCAGATCGCCGTGCCCGCGTGCACGGACGGGCGCACGCTCCGGGCTGCGGAGTTCGCGCGTCGCGTCAGCACGCTTCCGGACGCGGCCGCCGGCGGCGCGCTCGTGGTGGACACGGGCGGACTGCTTGCGCGCCACGGCGTCGCGCAGTTCGCGGCGCGCGAAGACCCGGGGTCGCTCGCGGAGCTCGCGAGTCGCCTCGGCTATCGTGCCCTCGCGCTGGGCGAAGCGGACCTCGGCGACCCGCGCGCGCTCCTGCTCGCGCGCGCCGAGGCCCTCGCGCGCCGGGGCCTTCCCATGCTCGCCACGAACCTCGTGTGCACGACGGACGACCGCGCCCTCTGCGATGCGCTCGTCACGGGACGTGACGGAATCGCCATCACGCGCCTCGGCAAGAAGCGTGTGGCCCTGCTCTCGTTCCTGGACGAAGGCGTGATGGCCCGCATCGGGCCGGACCGGCGCAGGGGCCTTCGCCTCGACCCGCTCGTGCCCTCCATGCGTCAGGCCGTCGCGGCGGCGCGTGCGCGCGACGACGTCGACGTCGTCGTCGCGATCCTCGGCGCGGGCGACGGCTCCGGCGCCACCTCCCGGATCTTCGAGGTCATCACGGCGCTGGACCTCGAAGACCGCCCGGACCTGGTGCTCGCCTCGGGCCTCGGCGAGAGCTTCCTCTTCGCGAGGCCGCGGCTCGTTCGCCCGGCGGTGGTCGCCCCGCCGCCCATGGGCGGCGCCCGGGCCACCATCCGCCAGGCGGAAGGCGCGTCCCGCTTCGACGTCTTCGCCGATCGGCTGCGAGACGGCCCCGTGGCGCGCCCGGCCGCGTCCTTCGCCGCGCGCCTCGGCGCACGCTACTGCGAGACCTACGGCGCCGAGCTCCCCGGCGGGCACCTCGACCCGGAGCGCCCCATGGACCCGAGCGCCTTCGCCGAGCTCACCGCAAGGCTCGTGCGGAACGCCACGGAGTCCGACGTCGCGCTGCTCAACCGCGACGCCGTCGACCGGCGATGGCGCCCGGCCAACGGGCGCGAGCTCACCCGAAGCGACGTCGCCATCGCCTTGCAGTACGACGAGCCCCTGGTCGTCGCGCGCATGCCGGCGAGGTACCTCGTGGGACTCGCCCGGGCGAACCCCAGCGGGCTGATCCTTCAGGGCATGGACGTCACGCGCCTCGCCACCGGCGCCGTACGCGTGAAGATCAACGGCCGCCCCATCGACGAGGGCGGCAGCTACCGGATCGCCACGGTCCGTTTCCTGGCCGACGGCGGGGACGCGCGCGTCGTGCCCGCCGCCGACTTCACGCCCGCGTCGGGCAACCCGACGCTCCGCAGCGTGGTGCTGGACCACCTCGGCGAGGCGCGCGAAGGCGACCCCCGCGATGCGCTCCGGGACCCCTTCGAGCTCCTCGAGTGGCGTGGTGGCGGGAGCGCCAGCCTCACCTTTTCGGGCACGAGCGTGCGCGACAACGGGGACTATCAGGAGAGCCCGCTCACCAACGCGACCCAGTCTCAGGTGGGCATCAACGTCGACCTGACGGGCGGCATGCACTCGCGCTTCGCGAGCTGGGACAACAGCCTCGGGCTCACCTACACGCTCGTCTCGACGAACGAGTCCAGCCGGGAAGAGGGCACGGACGTGCTGCTTTACGAGACCACCGGCGCCTGGCGCGGGCTCCGGGCCAAGAACGACGCCCGCTACGTGCCGGACCTCTTCATCGACGGCCAGCTTCAGACCGAGCTCACGGCAGAAGACGACGCCGCACGCTTCCTCCGCACGCGCTTCACCGTGGGTCCACAGTGGCGCCTGCACCTCAAGGTGGTGGCCAAGCTCAAGACCGGCGTCGAGGTGCTCGACGCCCTCGACGACGATCTCCGTCGCACGCAGCCCGGCTTCGGCGCGCAGCTCACGGTGAACGACTACCTCGTGGCGCGGGAAGGCCTACGCCGCCGCATCACGCTCGGCGGCGACATCGACTACTTCGCGTCCGTGAGCGACCCGGGCGGGTCCAACGACCTTCGCCAGCTGCTTCGGAGCCGGCTCGCGCTTCACTACCAGGTGAACCGCTTCGTGAGCATCGGCTTCGAGATCAACCTCTTCGCGCTCCGGGAAGGCCGCGAGTCCTTCAGCGTCTGGTCCAACGGCCTCGCCAGCTTCCGCATGGCCTGGTCTGGGCGGACGCTTGCCTACTGACCCGCCTCGCCTCGGAAGGGAGGGCCTGGCATCGTGGACGCGTGACAGGTGGAAGGACAGGGCGCCGGAACGCTGGCCTACCCGGGCCGGCCCCTGGCCAGGGCTGCGATGGCGGCGCGGGTGCGGGCTCGGGAGGTCTGCGCGTGGGCCTCGTGCTCGCGCTCCACTGGCGTCGAAGGCGCTGAGGCGTCGTGCGCTTCAGCTGCCTATGCCTCGCGGCGGCCCTGGGGCTCGCCTGCGGGGTCGAGACCCGGGAGCTCGCCGGGCAGCTCGGCCCGGAAGACCCGGTGCTGACGCTCGAGGGGAGCTACTACGAGGCGCACGAGGTCGCCCTCGGCCCGGGCTGGACATTGGAGGCGACCATGCGGAGCACGGAGCTCGACGCGCTCCTCGTGCTCGTCGACCCGGAGGGCGCGCTCGTCGCCGAAGCCGACGGCGGCGCCGGAGGGCACGACGCGCGGCTCCGCGCGACGGTGACGACGGGCGGGCGCTACCGCGTGCTCGCCACCTCCTTTCACGCGCGCGAAGAGGGCGCCTACGCGCTCCGCATCACCACGCGCGCGGGTCCGGCGGAGGCGCCGGGGGCCGCGCGATGAATCCCGGCGCCCCGCCGGTCGACGCAGGCGTAACGGGAAGCTCCGCGCCCGGGCGCGTAGCCCCGTGCGCCGCCTCGTCGCGGGGCAGCACGCGAAAGGACTCGACCATGCGCACGCTCTGGCTCACCACGACGCTTCTGCTGGCCCTCGCGGCCGCCGCCCCTGCCTCGGCCCAGAAGGCCCGCGGGCCCCAGCAACAGGTGGCCGGCACCCTCGTGCTCGGCTTCGGAGGCGAGGCCGAGATCTCCGGGGACGGGGGCTCGGTCTCCTTCGACCTCGACCCGACCGTCGGCCTCGGCCTCCGCTACCAGGTGCCGCTCAGCCGCCGGCTCTCCCTCGGTGGGCTCTTCGAGTTCCGCTCCTTTGAAGAGGACCAGAGCACGGACCGGCAGTCCGTGCTGGACTTCGACCTCTTCGTGAAGGCGAGCTTCGGCGTCGTGTTGGGCTCGAAGGACGTCGAGCTCTACGGGCTCGTGCCCCTCGGCCTGAGCATCGGCCCGACCGACGACGACCTCGACCGCCTCGGCGCGAGCACGGGCTTCGGCTTCAACCTCGGGCTCCTCGCTGGGGTGCAGCTCCTCGTCACCGAGCGCGTAGGCCTCTTCGTGGAGATGGGGTGGCGCCGCCATCAGGTCTTCTACGACAGCGACCTCGGGGACGTGGACGTCACCGCCAACCAGTTCGCCATGAACCTCGGCGCCGCGTACGTGCTTTGATGATCGCCGTGCTCCGCCCTCTCCTCGCCCTCGCCTTCGTGCTCATCGCCTTCGCCCCGGCGGAGGCCCAACGCCGCTCCCGCGCGCAGGCGGGCGGGAGCTTCGACGCCTACGGCGCCTTCGGGGCCGGCGGGTCCATCGATGGGCCGGGTTTCGACGTGGACCTCGACACGACGCTCGGCTTTGGCGTTCGCTACATCGCCACGAAGGGCAACGGGCAGGCGCTGCTCGGGCCCATGCTCGAAGTGCTCGCCTGGCGGGCGGACGCGTCCGACGCGGACCGGCGGGTGATCCTCGACCCCGGGCTCTTCCTCGGCGTGGGCCAACGCTTTCAGCGCCGGCGCCTCGGCTGGGAGATCTACGGCGCCTTCCCGATCACCTTCGCGTACGCGAGCGACTTCCCGGGACGGGACGCCTCGGGCCTCGGCTTCAGCGTGGGCGCGCTCGTCGGCAACAAGCTCTGGATCGGACGGCGCGTCGCGCTCCTCGTCGAGGTGGGCTGGCGCCTCCATCAGCTCTTCGATGATGGCGACGGCGCCACCTTCCAGCAGGCCGGGATCCACGCCGGAGTGGCCCTCGACCTCTGAGCGCCGCGGGCGCCAGGTCGCCGCCCGAGAACGCGAAAGAACGCGAAAGGGCCACCTCACCGACGTGGGGTGGCCCTTCCCGCTGGCCCCGGGGGCCACCGCGACGCGCTCAGCTGCGCGGCGCGTGGAGGTCGAGGCGGATGATCACCTCGTCGCGAATCAGGTCGTCGGGCATGCCCGGGTAGGTGATGTTGAAGTCCTGCCGGTTGATGGCGAACTCGCTCGTGGCCGCCACCTCGGCGTCGCTCACGCTCACCGTCGCCGGGAAGCTGATGCTCTTGGTCACGCCATGCAGCGTGAGGTCGCCGGTGATGGTGTGGGTGGCCTCGCCCTCACCGCCGTCGGCGATGGCCGTGCTGCGAAAGCTCGCCGTCGGCATGTTCTCGACGTCGAAGAACTCGTCGCTCTTGAGGTGACCGGTGAGGCGGTCCGAGTCCGTGAAGATCGAGGCGGTCTGGATGGTCACCTCGATGGTGCTGCGCGTGGGCGTGGCCGGGTCGAAGTCGATGGTGCCGGCGAAATCACGGAAGCCCCCGTCATGGCTGCCGGTGACCTTGGCCCCGGTGAACTCGACCTTGCTGGCCTCGCCGCTGATGGCGAGGGACTGGCGCGCGGGGGCCGCCTCGGGCTCGGGCTCGGCTTCCGCCGCCGGCTCCGCCGCGGGCTCCGGCGCCGCGTTCTCGTTCACCGTGGCGGCGGGCACGTCTTCCGCAGGGTTCGAGCACGCGCCGAGGGAAAGGACGCCCAGGGCGCCGAGGAGTAGGCCGAGGTCCCGAAAACGGCTCGGCGACTGCGTCATGGCAAACATTCGTTCTCCTTCGCGGGCACGGCCCGCTTTCGCCGCCGCGGCGGCGCCAAAGGTCGTTATCACGAGTATCGTTCGGCGAAAGGGGCAACGGCGGGAACTCACCGTTGCGTCGCCGCCTTCTTCGAGGGCAGCGTGGACCCGTGGGGCAAGACGCGGTCGAGCTGGGAGCCGTGGTGGGAATCGCCTTGCGCCTGTGCCTGACGGGGCTCGCGTGGTTGCTGGCCGTCCTCGCCCGGGGACCCTCCCTTCGGTTCCTGGGCCTCGCTCCCCTCGTCGTGTTTCCCCTCACGGCGGACCCGCGCTGGGTCTTCGCGGCGGCCGCGCTTTCACTGCTCGTGCCCTCGGTGCTGGCCCTGGACGACGCGCCTCCCCCTCGCCGCGCCGCCTGGACCCTGGCGCTCGGGCTGGTGGCGCTCGGCAGCCTCGCCTTCGGCTGGCTGCTCCCGAAGCTACCGGCGGTGACCCGGCTCTATGCGCCGGTGGTCGGCGCGCATCGCTACGCCTCCCCGCGGCAGCTTTGGTTGGCCCTCGTCGTCGCGGCGCCGCTCCTCGCGCTGCTGGCTCGGGTCCCGGGCGCCCTCGTGGGAGCTCGCCGCGCGCGCCTCGGACGCCGCGTCGAGGTCGCTCTGCTCCTCAACCTCGTCGCCCTCGTGCTGGGCTGGCTCGGCGCGGCCCTGGGCACGCTGCCGCGCTTCGTAGACTTGGCCCCGCGTGCCGCCGTGCTCGCGGGTGCGGTGGGCGGTCTGGGCTGGCTCTTCGTGATCCCGGCGCTTCGCCGGGCCCAGCCTTGCACCGACGTCGGGCCCGGCGAAGAGTGACCCCATGGCGATCCTCGACGGCGCGCGGGCAGCAACGACACGCACGGCGCCGCGCCTTCGCTACTGGACCGCGGGACGCGGCCGGGCCCCGGTGCTGCTCATCATGGGCTTCGGCATGCAGGGCCGCGTGTGGCGACCGCAGATCCAGGACCTCGGTCGGGACCACCGGCTCGCCTTCTACGACCACCGCGGCGTCGGCGAGAGCGAGCGAGGCGCCGCCAAGCGCTGGCGCATGGAGGACATGGCCGGCGACGCGCTCCGGGTGATGGATGCGGCGGGCTGGGAGAGCGCGCACGTGGTGGGCGTCTCCATGGGCGGCATGATCGCCCAGCATTTGGCGCTTCGGGCCGAGGCCCGGGTCCGCTCCATGACGCTCATCGCCACGCACGAAGGCGGCTTCGTGGAGGCGATGCCCACGCCCCGGGGCATGCGGCTCTTCCTGGACAGCTTTGTCGCCCGCGGCCCCGGCGAGAAGGTCGCGGCGCTGCGCGAGCTCCTCTACCCGCCGGCCTTCCTCGAGACCGTCGACGAGGCCGCACTGGCGCAGCGCATGCGGGACCAGGTCGGGCAACCGGCGCCGCGGCCCGTGCTGCTGGCCCAGCTCGAGGCCGTCTGGCGGCACCGCGCCGGGCCTCGCCTCGTCGGTCTCGAGGTTCCAACGCTCATCGTGAAGCCCGCCCTCGACCTGCTCGTGCGCCCGAGCTGCTCGGACCAGCTCCAAGAGCGCATGCCCCACGCGCGGCTCCTCGAGCTGCCGGACGCGGGCCACGGCGCGACGTTCCAGTCCGCGCGAACGCTCAATGACGCCATCCGGCGCCTGGTGAGTGACGCCGAGGCGCAGCGCGTCGCCTTGGAGCAGCCCACCATCCAGGCTTGAACGCCGCGGATGTCCCCAAAGGCGGGCCGATGCTTCGGGCGCGCAAGAACCTTAGGGTGGCGGCGGAATGCCCACCTCCCCCGTGCACGTCGTCATCTTCGGCGCGAGCGGCGACCTCACGAAGCGCAAGCTCGTGCCGGCGCTGGCCAGCCTCGCCGCGAAGGGGCTCTTGCCCGAGGGGACGGAGGTTCTCGGCGTGGCGCGTCGCGAGAAGAGCGACGATACCTTTCGCGCCGAGCTTCGCGATGCGCTCGACCCCTCCCTGCAGGCGGGCTTCGACGCGCTCGCGCCGCGCCTTCACTACCAACGCGGCGACGTGGCCGTGGCCGACGACGTCGCGGCGCTCAAGAGGCGCCTCGACGCGCTGCCCGGCGGCGAGGGCGCCGGCCGCCTCCACTACCTCTCGCTCGCCCCGCGCCTCTTCGCACCGGCCGTGGAGGCGCTCTGCGCCGGAGCGCTCCTCGACCGCACCGCGCCACGCGACGGGGGCGCCTTTCGCCGCGTGGTGGTCGAGAAGCCCTTCGGAACGGACCTCGAGAGCGCCCGGGCGCTGAACGACGCGCTGACCGAGCACGTGCGCGAAGACCAGCTCTTCCGCATCGACCACTATCTGGGCAAGGAGACGGTCCAGAACCTGCTCGGCTTTCGCTTTCACAACGCGATCTTCGAGCCGCTTTGGAATCGGCACCACGTCGAGCTCGTACAGATCACCGTGGCCGAGGACCTCGGCGTCGAGGGCGGCCGCGGGGCCTACTACGACCAGGCGGGCGCGCTCCGGGACATGCTCCAAAACCACATGCTCCAGGTCCTGGCGCTCGTCGCCATGGAGCCCCCCTCGACGCTCGCGGCCGAGGACGTGCGCGGTCAGAAGGTCGCCGCGCTCTCGGCGCTCGTCGCCCCGGACCGGGTCGCCGCCCGGGAGCAGGTGGTTCGCGGCCAGTACGACGGAGGGACGCTCCGCGGCGAAGAGGTGCGCGGCTATCGCGACGAGGAGGGCGTGCCGGCGGGGTCGACGACGGAGACCTTCGTCGCCGTGCGCGCCGAGCTCGACTCCTGGCGCTGGACCGGCGTGCCTTTCCTCCTGCGCCACGGGAAACGTCTCCCGTCGAAGTTCACGGAGGTGCAGATCCAATTCCGCACGCCGCCGCTTCAGCTCTTCAACAAGCCGGAAGGCGTGGACGACGGCGCGCTCCGCCGTGCGCTCCGTGACGGGTCCCTCTGCCAGATTCGCCCCAACGTGCTCACGCTCTCCATCCAGCCGCGGGAGGCCATCTCTCTCTCCTTCGGCGTGAAGCGCCCCGGCGCGCAGATGGTCATGAGCCCCGCGCAGCTCGACTTCGACTACGCCGACCACTTCGAAGAGGCGTCTCCGCCGGCCTACGAACGCCTGCTGCTCGACGCCGTGCTCGGCGACGCGACGCTCTTTCTTCGCGGAGACGAGATCGAAGCGAGCTGGCGCTTCGCCGACGCCCTGAGCGCGTCCTTCGCGCATCCGGAGGGTCCGCCGCTCCATCGCTACGCGGCGGGCAGCTGGGGCCCGGAGGCTGCGCACTCGCTCTTCTACGGCTGCGAAGGCGGCTGGACCCGAGGGCCTCGGTGACGCGATGACCGGCGACGACGTCACCCTCGTGGTCGTGGACGACCCCGTGGCCGAGGCCGCGGCGGCCTGCCGCCAGGCGCTCCGGGAAGCCGACGGGGAGCTCGGCCGCGCCCGCTTCGCCGTGAGCGGCGGCTCAGCCTCGGAGGTCGTGCGCCACGTGCGCCAAGGGATCCCCGAGCTCTGGAGCCGGGTGGCCCTGACCTGGGCCGACGAGCGCTGCGTGCCCTTCGCCTCTCCGGACTCCAATCGGGGCCACGCGCACGCCACCGGGCAGCTCCGCACGGATCACCCGCCGGGCATCGAGCTCCCGCTCTTCCTGGATGGCGAGACGCCGCCGGAGGCCGCCGAGCGCGCCGAGGAGGGCTTTACCCGGGACTTCAGCCGGGCCCTCGACGTGGTGCTTCTGGGCATGGGCGCGGACGGCCACATCGCCTCGCTCTTCCCGAGCCGCGCCGATCCGACGGGCTTCGTCGGCTACCTCGAGGACAGCCCCAAGCCCCCGGCCGCCCGCGTCACGCTCACGCGCGCCGCGCTGCGGACGGCCCGCACGACGGTGGTCTTTGCCTGCGGCGAAGCCAAGCGGGAAGCACTGACGCGGCTCATCGCCGGCGACCTGCTGCTCCCGGCCACGGGCCTCCCGGGCCTGCTCATCGTCACGGACGTCGAGCTCCGAAGCTGAGCGACAGCCCCGCCCCCCCAGCCCCCCGGACGGACGGCGGGCGGGACGGCCCCCCGCCCCCGGGGGGGGGGGGGGGGCGGGGGGGGGGGGGGGG